>CAZANF010000177.1:0-6295 GCA_964486425.1 uncultured Spirochaeta sp.
GAGCCTCCACGTCGATCTGCATCCCTATCACGGTGTTGATGCAGCTCACCGCATCCGCCCCGCCGTCCTCCGCCGCGCGTGCAATCACGGTGATGTCGGTGACATTCGGTGACAGCTTGATAATGACCGGCTTGCTGGTGCGCCGGCGGAACTCGCGGGTAAGGCTCTCAACCTGCTGCGGGTCTGTGCCGATAGCCTGTCCCCCGCACTTCACGTTCGGGCAGGATACATTTACCTCATAGCCCCACACCGTGGTGTGCTTCTCGAGGTACTCCAGGGTTGCCAGGTAGTCCTCCGGCTGACTGCCGGCTACATTCACGATAATCGGGCATTTCAACCGCGACAGGAACGGGTATTTCAGCTGAACGAAGTTTTCACTGCCGACATTTGCCAGTCCGATTGAGTTGATCAGCCCTGCCGGTGTTTCAATCATGCGCGGAACAGCGTTTCCGGGGCGCGGTTCCAGGGTGACGGCCTTGGTGTACAGGGCCCCCAGGGCATTCAGATCAAACAGATCCTCGTATTCGCTGCCGTAGCCGAATGTTCCCGAGGCAACTCCGACCGGGTTGGGCAGCAAAGCATTGCCTATCCGGACCTGCGGATCAAATCCTCCGCTTTTATGTGCTCTTTGTGCTGCTGATTTAGCCATGCGCAAGCCCCTCCCAGTCAATCAAATCCGATGAAAATACCGGGCCTTCAATACACACCCGCGCATACGGCTGCGGTCCGTGAACCGGAACAACGCATCCCATACAGGCCCCGACCGCACAGCCCATGGTCTGTTCCATGGATACAAAACAGGGAAGCTTCATATCTGCCGCCCAATTGTGAGCCGCCGCCAGCATCGGGTTCGGGCCGCAGGCATACACCGTGCTGCAGTCCGTTGCGCGGCGCTGCTGCAGTGCATCAATAACCGTTCCGGCACATCCGTAACTCCCGTCGTCGGTGCAGAGGATGGTCTCGATGGTATCGGGCAGACACGATAACGGCAGGAGGGTTTTATTGCGTGCGCCAATAACCAGCAGCGGATCGGCAGCGCGCAGCGACTCGGCCAGATACAGCATTGGGCCTACACCGACACCCCCGGCAATCAGCACCGGGCGACTCTGTGAATCCTCCCGGCTGCTGTGCGCCTCGAAGGGATCCGGAAAGGCGGTGCCGAGCGGGGCCAGGATATCCAGGCTTTCTCCCGCGCTCATCCCGCTCATGGCCTGGGTTGCAGGACCGCGCTTCTGGTAGATTGTGCGGGTGGTCAGAATCCGGCTGCCGCCGGAGGTATCTATGCTGAATCCGGAAAAGGCGAACGGGCGCCGCAGCAGCGGGGACGGGCCTTCGGAAACCCGTACCGTAAAAAACTGCCCGTGGTGGGGGATTGGAGCATCCTCCGGCCAGCGCATGGTCATTTCCATGAACCCCTCCGCGATCTGTCGCTGTGAAAGGATCTCTACTTGCAGATGTTTCATGCCGCAAGATTACATTATATCCTCATGCATGAAAACACGGCGAGTCATCTCTTTCGCAGCGGGGCCTGATACAGGGGCTCCCAGACGACTGCGCCGGCACCGGTTATACTAACAGCGGCGCATACGATTTGCAGCCCTGCCAGGTTCTGCAGCGCGGTCTTGAGCTCAGGCCATGCCTGGTTCCACATCTTTCGTGTCCGGGCGTCCGGCGCTGAAACCCAGCGTCCCAGCTGCAGCAGACTGTCGGCGGCGGGGTCGAGGGGTGAGCCATGCTGATCCTCCAGGCCGACTGCCCCGACCGCAGCCGCCGGAACGGCAGCGGGAAGCTGCGGCTGGAATCCCGGGACATGATCCTGCAGCAGCCGGCGCAGCTCATCTACGGCAACTGCCGGTTCAACCGCGACTGCGGCGCCGGTATCGGTAATACGCAGCTGGGTCGGCTGCAGCCGGGGAAGCCCGGCCGCCCGCACCTCCGGTCCCGGCCCGGCCAGAATCCCGTATCCGGGCGGCAGCAGCAGCGGCGGCACATGACCGAGCAGCAGCCACGGCGGCAGTACGGCCTCCAGTTTTCCGGCGGTCTGCAGCGGTTCCGCAGTGCGGTTCAGCTGCAGTCTGTGCTGATGAATTGCTGCATTTCTGCTGCCGTCGGGCAGCAGCGCCCAAATGATACTCTTTGCCTGCATAGGTTGTTATGATATACTTTATCACTGGAGAAATCAGCCATGCAGAACAAGCAAGTGAAAACTACATTAGAACTCGTTACCAATGCTGTGAAAACCTGGCAGGGGGTTGAGGCAATAACCTATATTCCCAGTGAGGATGATATCTTCGATCCGTATTTCTTTATCCGGTTTGATGTGTACACCCGCAACGGAATTCCCAATGAGGAAGAACGCCTGCAGGCCTATCATTTTGCCGGCGGTTTTGAGGGTTCTCCCTTTCATCGTAAAGACCGGTTTTTGGTGCATGATGTGCCGGTACGGGTGGATTACAAGGCGGTAACCGAAATTCCCAATCCCGGTGATCCAGACGATATTGTGGGGTTTTTGAGCCGTGAAGAGGGAACCTATCCCATGTTCAGAATCTCGGAGTCCCAGACCCTGTATTCGATTTCCGACTGGTTTGCGCAGCTGCACAGAAGTATCATGTCGATTGATGAAATGGTCTGGAACACCCTGCAGAATTACTTTCTGCTTCGGATGGAGCATCACCTGTCGGACTTTGCAGCCGCGGTATACCGCAATGACCCGGTTTTTCAGACAACCGCGCTCTCAGGTTTCATTCGTGGTATGGCCAGTACCCTTTTTGCAGTAAACCGGCGCTTCGAACCCTCGTCACGGGGGATACAGCGCTATCTGTTTCAGCTTTCGGAGCTGCCGGAGGGTTTTGAAGGACGCTTCCAGGTACTGCTGGAACAGGATCTGTCCCCCGAGCGCCAGCTTGAGATTGCCGACATCCTCACCAAGGGAATCCTGCACCTGGCAGAGGCACATTCAATCCGATAGCGAATGCTATTGGTAAAACTGCAGAGGAATCCGGAGTGAAACCTTCCATGAACCACGCGCGTATGCTCGCCATGCCCATGCTGCTGGTATTCTGTTCCACGGCTTGCTCGAGCCGGAGTGAGACATCACCGGTACTTTTATTGTCGGAGTCGCAGAACCGAATCGAGGCATACCAAACCGATTATCCCGAAGCCCTCACTGGTGAGACTGCCCGCAATAAACTGACACAAGCCGCCCGCTCGGCGCAGGGAGAGATTCTTGAACCTGGCGACACAGAAGAGGTCGGCTATCGATTTGATCGATTGGCTGAGCCCGTGTCTGTACAGGACGGTAAAATCCTGCGGCTTACCCTTGCCGCAGATCATTCACCTGTACTGTTTTTTACTGCAGATTCGCAGGGCATGGTGACCGCCGCCGCCGGTATTCCCGCAACGGCACGTGAATACGAAACAATCTCTGTTGAAGTCGAACCGACCGGAGACGACCAGATTGCCGGTTTCGGTTTTATCGGAGCCGGTGTCCTGGAATGGACCAGGGATACCGCCCCGTCGCTTGCGATAGACGACCCCGGCAGTGAAGCTATTCTATCCGGTCCCGGCATAGTCATTCCCGCCGGAATCCGCATTCAGCAGCTGGATCGCGACATCCTCATCGAGGGACTGTCCCTCCTAACTCAACGGGGACAGTCCCCCGGATCGGCAGGGGAGTCGGATCCGTTTATTGATCTGGAGTACCGGTATGAGATGCCCGAGGTGGCGGAGAACAGGCTTCCGGAGCTGGTGCGGGTAAATCTTCAGGCGGGACTGGCGGATGGTACGGTGCGTGACATGGAACTGCGTCTGCGGCCCGGTGAAACTTCCGTGTATCTGCATCCGGGCTTTGTCGGCGGAGTGACCGGGCAGTTGCGAATCATTCAGCCTCCCGAGGATTTCAGTCTGCTGCGCCTGAGCGCCCGGACGGTATCACAGGATTCGCACACCCCGGAACCGCTGCCGGCCGACCTGGGAACCCTGTACAACTATCCCCCGGAGCACTGGCGGCAGGATAGTTTCGAGCTGTTCAGCTGGAATCTTTTCCCGCAGGTACTGTTCTTTGACTTTCAAAGCTATGCCGATCAGGCCCGCTTTTTCCGTCGACTGGCATACTTTGTGGAAAAGATCGGCTATCAGGAGACCCTGCTCAGTCATAAAGAGCTTGTACACCGGCACGGGTATAATGCGCATAACTACAATGCAGAGGGTCTGGCCGACTTCTTTAACGCGGTTCATCAGCAGGACTTTCCCATCTATCCGCAGGAGGAACTTCTTCGCCGCATAATACACAAGGCCGGAATCATAACCGGTGAGCCCGGCAGCTACCAGCCGGGGGAGGGTGGTGTCCTTTCTGTCAGTCAGGATTCTCCGTTCAGTACCGGTTTGAGGAATCTTTTTCTGGCTCATGAAGCAATGCACGGGGTTTTCTACCAGCAGCAGGAGTTTGCGCGATTCGGTTGGGATTTCTGGGAGAATGAAATGACGGAGTCACAGCGTGATTTCTGGAGGCTGTTCATGCAGGTTCGAAACTATTCACCGGATGACACCTACCTCATGGTGAACGAGCTCCAGGGATATCTGCTGCAGTATCCGCACCGTAACAATAACTGGTACTTCAATACCGCTGTCCGCAATCAGATCCTGGACCGCTATCCCGACCGGCAGGAAGAAGTCGACAGGTTTTACCGCGACAATCCGGATTTCTTTGTGAACGCATCGCTGCGTATGAATCAACAGCTGTTCCGCACTGCCGGGCTCATCGGCGGTGATGTCCGTGACCTGCTGCATCTGCAGTAACCGGACCTCATTCAGATGGAGTAGTTAAAGGCCTGCTGGCTGTGCTGGTAGCGCTGGATCAGGTCGGCAATACTGATATCCAGCTCCTGGTAGATCGCCTTCTGGATATCATTCAGGAAGAACCCCATACGAGCTGCGCCGGTCACCCCGGGCCCGACCTCCAGCTCTCCCTCAAGACAAGCCAGGACATCATATACCCGCAGCTGATCTGCACGCCCGTTCAAGGCGTAGCCCCCCTGATTTCCGCGAAAGCTTTGAACCAGTCCGCTTTTTTTTAACGCAACCAGTATCTGCTCCAGATAATGCTGCGGAATTCCATGCGCAGCAGCAATCTCTTTTATTTGAATCGGTCCGGTATCGGCGCGTAAGCCGAGCTCCAGTACCGCAGTAAGTCCGTATAATCCCCGGGACGACAGTGTGAACAAAAGCAGCCTCCTCGCATGTAGCAGTCTTAAAATACGCTACCCGGGAAAAAAAATCAAATGCTCATTGATATAGTCAATTGAATTACTGCTGTTGCAGCAGTCTGCGGGTGAACATATCCACCGCCCGCAGGTTATCCCGCACCTCCTGTACCGCCGCCATTGTCTCCGCCTCACTCCATTCCGGCATCCTCGGCAGCCGGCGGATCCATTTCGGCGGGGGTGAAAAGCTGTTCCATTCATACTCCTGCGCCGTCCAGCGCACGATTTCGCTGCCTGCATGACGATGAATGCCCTCGTTCCGGCACACACCCTGCAGCCATCGCCGCTGCCGGTCCCAGTAGGTATCCGGTGCCGGAGGGGGGTCGCTCACACAGCTGCTGCAGCCGAAGCATGCAGTTTCCTCGGCCCCCATGCGGCGCAGGAGAGCGGCGCGGCGGCACCCCGGCTCCAGCACCCACCAGATGAGCTGCTGCAGCCGGCCGCGCTGAAACCCGTCCGATTGCCGCTCCGGGCTTGCAATATCCCCGGGGGTAATCAGCAGTACTGCTTGACTCGCATGCTGGTCCCGCCCGGCACGTCCTGCCTCCTGGAGATAGGATTCAATCGACTGGGCTGGATCGCGATGGATGACGCTGCGGATATTCTTCTTGTCGACCCCCATTCCATAAGCCGTTGTCGAACAGAGAATCCCGTTCCCGCTGTTGAAGAACCACGACTCGATAGCATCCTTTTCCTCTCTCTCCAGTCCTGCATGGTAGAAACGAACCTTTCCCGGATGGTCATCATGCAGTCTCAAAGCCAGTTCCTGACACCCCTCCCGACTGGAGCAAAACACAATCGCCGGGCGCGGCATTACCGCACCCGGGGTCCACATCGGCAGTTCCGGGGTTCCGCAGGGTACCTCCCTGGTATCCGCAAAGATCTGCCGGATCGCGGCATCCTTGTTTATAACCGGTAACACCCTGAGTCCCATGTTCGGCCTGTCGGGATTCCCCTGCAGTACTGCCGGGGCGAATCCGGGAAAGAGGTGTCGGCGGATGGCTTCCAGAACCTCCGGGCCGGCAGTGGCCGTG
>CAZANF010000178.1:0-6294 GCA_964486425.1 uncultured Spirochaeta sp.
TGTATTTACTCCAGCTGTCGAGGGGATGGATTGACGGGTATTTCCGGGCGTCGGAACGCTCGCGGCTCAAGCCGTGAAAGGCTCCTACTACCTTAAGTGTAGCCTGAGTAACCGGCTCTTCAAAGTTTCCCCCGGCCGGACTTACGGTCCCGCCGATGGTTACAGATCCTTCCCCGCCATCCCGCAGCCGTACCAGACCGGCGCGCTCGTAAAATGAGGCAATAACAGATTCAAGATAGGCCGGAAACGCCTCTTCACCGGGGATTTCCTCGAGTCGACCGGACATCTCGCGCATTGCCTGGGCCCAACGACTGGTTGAGTCCGCCAGTAGAAGGACATTCAGCCCCATTTGACGATAGTACTCGGCAAGGGTTACCCCGGTATATACCGAGGCTTCACGTGCGGCAACAGGCATTGATGAGGTATTACAGATTATAACCGTACGTTCCATCAATGTGCGGCCGGTTCGGGGGTCGATGAGCTCGGGAAACTCCTGCAGGGTCTCTACAACCTCACCCGCGCGCTCTCCGCATGCGGTTATAATAACTATGTCGACCTCGGCATTACGGCTGATAACCTGCTGAAGGACGGTCTTACCGGCACCGAAGGGCCCGGGAGTACAAAAGGTGCCGCCTAATGCAACAGGGAAAAAGGTATCCATGGTGCGAACCTTGGTTACCAGGGTCTTTTCCGGCTTCAGGCGCTCTTCATAACTCTCGATAGCACGTTTGACCGGCCAGGTGAACATCATTGTCAGTTCATGTGTATTGCCGCGACTGTCTTTCAGAACCGCCACCGTGTCGGAAACCGTGTAATCTCCTTTAGAAACAATCGATTCAATCGTATACGATTCGGTCTTGTCAAAAGGAACCATAATGCGATGAGAAAAGATTCCCTCGGGAACGGTTCCTACCGTATCGCCGGCAGTAACCCGGTCACCCTTCACTGCAGATGGTGTAAAGCTCCATTTCTTCTTTCTGTCAAGCGCATCCAGATAGATACCCCGATCCAGAAAAAAGCCGCATTTTTCTGCAAGTTCAGGCAGCGGGTTCTGCAAACCGTCGTATATCTGACCGAGCAGTCCGGGACCCAGCTCTACAGCAAGCATTTCATTGGTAAACTCAACCTCGAAGCCGACCCCGATTCCCTGGGTCATCTCGAATACCTGCAGTTCAGCCTGTGAACCGCGCACACGAATAACCTCTGCCTTCAGGCGCCTGTCTTCAACAACGACATATCCTACTTCGTTTAACGAGATAACCCCGTCTACCTTTACGGAGATCATATTCCCGTTAACGCCGATTACCTTACCCTTTGTAGCTTGTGTCATACATTCGCTCCAGATTCTGTCTTTGGTACATGATGCTCTATATCCGTCCATACTGCACGATATGAGACGGTAAAATTCTCGATTCCCCGCTGCTGCGTAAACCTGGATTTTCGCTCAAGCAGCAGCAGCTTCAGCGCATATACGGTCAAGAACTGTATGTCGAAATAATGCCCTACCTGCAGTTCATCAAGCTTGTGCCAGCGGGCTGTATCCAGGGTCTCTTCCATGGCCAGAGGGTTCGGCTGCGCAAGGGCCTCGGCGACTGCTTTCTCGGACTCTGAATCATATGCAGTATCCGGCACCTCACCGGAGGCATGCTCCCGTTCCAATCTCTGCGATCGATGTACCGCCAGAGCGGCACGAATACGGCGCTCGAAAGAGGCGAAATCCGGCAGCACATCTGCAGCAAATTCGGCAGCCGGGGTCTCCTGATGCACATGGGTAATGTTCTCCAGCAGGAGCAGATGCTCCTCTGTCAGCCATGGTCGACATGTCTCGATAAATTCATCAGTTGAAGGAAAAAATTCCTGATCCGGATCCAGAAACGGAAGACTTGCTCCAACATTGTAGTATTGCTTCACGGGGTTACCCCTTATCCCTGTGCAGCGGCATTTTTGATGATTGTACCAAAAGCAGCGTTCACCCGTGATGCCAATAACTCTGCAACTGATTCATCCGAGATTTCATAGAAGGATGCACCGTCTTTTTCCCCGATGCGAAATCCGCTGGACAGGCGGTCGCTTGGCTGCAGAGTCAAGCCTTTTTTCAGATGGTCCGACAATGCTTTTTGTAATGCCGGTTCGATCCTGGCATACTGATCTTCAGCTATCATGAGGGACAGATCCTCTACCGGTCGTCCCTGCCAGTTTTGCACAAGCGACACGATTGCCTTCTCGAGAATCTCGGAATTGAAGCTTTCCCTGGTTTTTTGCTCTGTAACCGCGGCAAAAATCCGCTGAAGCTTGTTCTGTGTCTGCAGGAGTATATCCCTGGCGGCCTGCTGCACAGCAGCAGTACCTGCCTGCTTGAATCTCTCGGCCTCAGCCTCTGCGCTGCGTTTTATCTGATCCGCATCGGCCTCTGCCTTCTCTATGATTCTTTGGGCACGATTCTCGGCATCGGCAATAATTTGCTTTCCCTGAGTCTCGGCGGTGGTGACTCCATCCTGCTTGATTTTATCAATAAGTTCTTTCAGCTGAATATCCATACATGCCTCGCTACGGTTATAGTTTATAATGCTGTCGTCATTGTAGACGACGCCGCTAATGCTTGCAACCAATCCTTGCCTGTTTTGGCCCTTCACGTGCTGCCAAGCGTGAAATCACCGATTATTTTAAACAGTGATCCGTCTCGTTCGAGTCGCAAATCCCTATCCGGAAAATAGTGCGGCAGTTTCTGCCTGATCAATCTGACTGCATCATCCTCAATCTGCCTGCGTTCTTCCGGAGAAATGTTCTCCAGTGTGGCCAGATGTACATCCAAAACGTATCCGCGCCCAAGCTCGCTGCCGTAGCCGGGACTGAAGCTGGCACCGATATTAAACAGACCGTCGGCAGCGGGGTTTGCAGTTGTTCCCCGACGCGGCCTCGAAGGATGAAGCAGGAAGCGGCCTTTATACCGTTCCTCAAGCTCGTGATCTATATCATCGAACATCCGCTTCATTGCCTCATCTATCTTGCGCTGTTCAGGGTGATACATTACCAGCGTATCCTTATCCATGTCGGGGTTTCGGAAAGTATTGTCTCTGCAAACACCGGCTCGAATTCCGCCCGGTTCTGATTAATCACCAGATCGGCCTGACTGTCGTCTGCAGTAATCGGCTGCGGAGCGATTACTGTAATTTGGGCCGAGATCGAATCAGCAAGATCCTGCACGAAAGGATTATCCTCCAGCTGGAATTCATCCTGAGGGAAAACCAGAAGATCAAACCCGTTTTCTGATCCGTCTATCCATTGAATCTCCATTCCGCTGTTGAGCATAAGAGACTCAAGGCTTTGCTTGTCTGAAAATTCTATCTCTGTAGTAATAATCAGGTCGTCTTCAGTAACATCTGATTGGTAATCGATTAATTCAGCACCTGGAATCGAATACAGAATATCTGTGATATATTCTCTTTCAATCGGTAATACCGAAGGCGTGTTTCCTGTCTGTACATCTGAAAATTGCGCCATGGCCCGGGAGACAGTATATTGAGAGCGAAGAGTCCCGCTGTAATCCTCTCTGATGCTGATTTCAGTATTGATTTCCAGACAACCGGTACATACAACGGCAGCAAGCAAGATCCCCGCGAATTTTAATCCGCACAATGCAGTTTTCACCATACGTGTATAGTAGAGATAAAAGGTGGAAAACACAAGATTAGTCGGCAAGAGTTACCTCTGTTTTGCCGCTCCCGCCGAGCTCCGGGCGCGCAAACTGAAACCCCTTGACCAGGGGATGCTCACGAAGTAATCCATGTAATGCCTGCTGCAGAGCGCCGCTTCCCTTTCCATGAATGATTGAAATGGAACTGCTCCCCTGTACAACTGCAGCATCAAGATATTTCAGCAGCTCCTGCTCCGCCTCGTGAACCCGCATCCCTCGAAGATCTACGGTGTATACCGGCTGCTGTTTTGGAGCATCGGCCTTTGCTGCAACCGTCGGACTCTGAACGGTCGATGCTGCTGCCGGTGAGGCTGTTACGGTAAAATCGTCCTCGTGAACGGTCAATGAAATACTGCCGAAGGCGACTTTCCAGCGTTGTTTGCCGGCAGATCGCTGTATAACCCCCTGCTTGTTATTCTCGCGTATCCGAACCTTTGCGCCCGGCTGCGGGATCAGATCGGTCGCAGCGGTCTGCCTGCGATGCTGCTGATGCTTTATCCGTACAGATTCAAGGCTATGCTCAAGCTCCTTCATCTGAGCCTTCGCCTGTTGTATACGCTCGGTACTCAGCTCCTCTTCACGAATGGATTTGATCGTCTGTTCGATACGACTGCGCCCTTCGGACAACAGTTGATCAAGCTCGCGCAGCTGCCCTCGCCGTACCTCCGATTCCCGTTCGCTCAAGGTCTGTGCCTGCTGATCAAGCTGCCGCTGCCTGGCTTCCAGGTCATTCCGTGTGCGCTCCAGTACACCATGCTGCTCCTCAATCCGCCGTTCCTGCTCGGCCAAACGACGCAGCGTAGCGGCAGAACTGCTTTGCTCAGCAGCAAAAACCTCTCGTGCCCGCTGCATTATGATTGTCGGCAGCCCGATAGATTCAGCTGTATCCAGGGCATAGCTGCTGCCGGGGAGCCCCGGAACTACCGCGAATGTCGGTCTATGGGTCTGCTCGTCGAACGCCATTGCAGCATTAAAAAAATGCGGGCTGGAGAAGGAAAACTCCTTTAATGCCCAGAGATGGGTGGTGATAATTCCCAGGCAGCCGACATCCGTCAGATATTCGCAGATGGCAACGCCGAGAGCACCAGCCTCATCCGGGTCGGTGCCGGTACCGAGTTCATCCAGTAGCACCAGGCCGTTGCGATCTACCTGGTGTAAAATGGTCTTTATCCTGCCTATGTGCCCGCTGAAGGTAGACAGCGACCGCTCAATGGATTGCTCGTCGCCTATGTCTGCGTGCACCGCCGAAAACAGCGGCAGTTTGGTGCCGTCCGCTGCAGGAACCGGCAACCCGTGCTGGTGAAGCGCAGCAAAGAGCCCCAGTGTTTTCAGAGCAACGGTTTTCCCGCCGGTATTCGGCCCGGACAGAACAATAAACCGCTCGGGGTCGCCGGATATCTCCAGCGAAATAGGCACTGCATCCTTACCTAGCAACGGGTGGCGAGCCTGAACCAGGCGAATTCTCCTGTCGGAGGGGTGTACCGGAGCCCAGATTGCCTGGTGCTTTAAGGCAAATCTGGCTCGTGCACAGCGATCATCCAGACGGCCTATATGCAGCCGAAGCTGCTGCAGTTCACGATAGTTGTCCCGAATAACCGCTGTCATGCGACGCAATATTCTCTGCAGCTCAAGCTGATACGCCGATTCTTCTTCCGAAACCCTGTTGTTTGCCTCGACTATCTCACCCGGTTCAAAAAAGATAGTCGCTCCGCTCGCAGATCGGGTATGAACAATACCGGACAGCCTTCCGCGGAAATTCTCCTGAAGAGGCAGTACGAGACGACCGTCACGAAGGGCAGGTTCATCACTCGACCAGAAATCCTTGTAGGATGCATTACGAAGAAACCGGTAAGCCGTTTCTCTGGCTGATTGTGCAGCATTGCGAATACGCGCAGCGATACGCTGGAGTTCCGGAATCTTCTCCTCCATTAACCGGCCGGAACGATCCAGATATTTCCAGATTACATCACCAATCTCGGCTGGTACATATGCCCGGGCTGCGAGTGATTCAAGTGCGGTACCGGGTGAAAGCGGTTGGAGAAACCCGAGTTCGCGTGAAGCGGCGTCGACATACTGCGCTACCTCAGCACACTGTTCCAGTTCAAGGACAGTCCCTTCCACCCGGCTGTCCTCAAGTGCGTCATCTATATCCGGATATGCCGGCAGCGGGTATTCATACTCGAGCAGCAGCTCCTGCAATGCCCGGCTCTCCTGCTGAATAATCTCCAGCGTCCGGGCATCAGACATAAAGTGCGTATCCGCAAGATGCTTCCGGCCGTCATCACTGCGGACGAGGCTCAATACCTGGGCAAAAACGCTGCGGTACTCCAGAACCTGTAGAGAATGTGATTGATGATGTACAGTATCACTCATCGAATATAGGTACTCCATATTGCCTGGTAAGCTCCTGCATATCCCGAATGCAGTTCAGATAGCTCAGATAGCGGTCGGGATGAATTTCTCCCGTCTCACTCGCCCGGCGAACTGCACAATCCGGCTCATGGACGTGAGTGCAGCGTGTATAGGCACAGAGGTTCGCTTTATCCGCAATCTCCCGGTACCCCTCGGCAATACGCACCTCGTCGTATCCCATAATATGC
>CAZANF010000179.1:0-6271 GCA_964486425.1 uncultured Spirochaeta sp.
CCCGCCGCCCCCGGCATGGGGAGGTAACCGGACAGCGCTACTGGCTGCCGGAATCCGGCGGGCAGCCGGATGCAGATACATTTCCGGTGCGCGAATATCCCGATGATCGGGATTTTAACGGCTTCATCGACAGCTGGTACCATGAACAGGAATCAACCGATCGCCTGGCACAACTCAAACGAAGCCGGGTAAAACAGCTGCAAGGCCAGGCCGCAAAGCTGCGCAAGCAGCAGCAGGACCTCTCCAGGGCGCAGAATGAGCGCGAACGTATCCATCAGTATCAGGAATGGGGAAATCTGTTACTCACCCACATGCATGCGATTACCCCTGCCGGCAGTGAAATACAGCTGCCTGACTACAGCGGCAGCCGGACTACGATACCATTCGACCCTGCGCTGACAATCCCCGAGAATGCCGAGAAGTGGTTTACCAAAGCCAGGAAGGCGAAGCACAGCGCCGAGCGAACCTCAGAACTGCTGCAGCGTGTAACCGAAGAGCTGGAACGTACGGAATCGCAGATCCAATCAATAGAGGAACACCCGGAACAGCTGCTGGAGAAGCCTGCAAAATCCGCGCCCGGATACCGCAAGCTCTCGCCTTCAACCCCGGGACTGCATTTTCACTCCGGTTCCTGCAGCATAATCGTTGGCCGCACCGCAACTGAAAATGACACCCTGCTCAGGAAATATGTAAAGGGAAATGACTGGTGGCTGCATACACGCGACACACCGGGAGGATACGTATTCATTAAACCGCCGCCGGGGAAATCGGTACCACTGGAGGTACTGCTGGATGCAGGCAATCTTGCAGTATGGTATTCAAAGGCAAAATCTTCCCGTAAAGCAGACCTGTTTTATACACAGGTGAAATATCTGAAACGCGCCAAGGGCGGAAAAAAGGGACTGGTTATTCCCACGCAGGAAAAAAACATCTCGATCCAGGTGGATGACGCCCGCATTCAGCGACTTATGAATCATGGGCAGGAGTAATTATGAAAGACTTTACTGTAATTGAAAAAGACGGCCGGGAGCACCTGGCAATCCGAACCGGCATGAAGACAGGTTCCAAGGGAGTACAGAAACTCTATCAGGAGGGTCTCCCGAAGGGCTATGTGATAAGAGACGACCGCATAACCGTATGGAACGCAAAGGGATGGCAGGCAATAGACGGCGAAATCTACCTCTATGGAGATTACTATAAGGGAGAACCCCTGGCAGAGATTGAAAACTCTCCGAAACTGGAAGCCTTACACTACATCGAACGGCTGCATCACGCACTGACGATCGCCGATCAGAAGCACATTGAGGTACCGATAATCTCCTACCGCTCGGTGCTGTTTCTGGAATCCGGCGGTGTACTGTTTATCCCCGCAAGGGTGGCTGAGACAATCCACTCGTATTTATCCTCGGAGGATGCATTGACGGAGGTCGAGCGCCTGTCACATCCGGATTGTGTCCGGCCGGAGGACAAGCACGGATTTACCGTATTAACACTGCTGTACAGCTTGCTCTGCGAAGAGCCGCCGTTCCCTGCCGAAAACAGCCTTGAGCGTACAGATTTACTGAGCTACTACCAGGTGCTGCCGCCGGAATACTTTCAAGCCGGGCTGGACACGAAGGTTTCCAGGACGATTGCCGCAGCGCTGTGCAATCCCGCCGATAAAATGCCGAGCCCGAAACGAATTTACGAGATTCTGCAGCATGTTAGAACCCTGATTGAACAGGAAAAAATCCGGTTCCCGCCTCAGCCAATCCCCGATCTTGAGAAGGAACGGCGAAAGCGCCTCTTCCGCCATCGTTTTCAAGCCTCGCTTCAGCGCAACAAGACACGCTGGATACTTATCGGCGGAGCAGTAATGCTGGTAATGCTGATGCTTACCACGCGCTACGGCAGCAGTGATGGTCCGGATTACTCGGTTTTGAATCCTGAACAGGTAATCGAAAGCTTCTACCAGGGATTCAATTCCCGCGATCACTTGATGATGGATGAGCTGACTACAGAAAAAGCCGCGAACACCGAGATTCGCGAGGTAATGCAGATGTATCTGACCAGCAGCATCCAGATGGGATATACCCAGCAGCAGGGATTGCTGACACCGCAGGAGTATATGGATGCAGGTGAATCGGCCGGTCCCACCCAGAACGTATACGGTATCACCGAGTTTTCCCTTTCACACCGGCAGTCCGATGCCGAACAGGAGATATATCAGGTTTCCTTTGTGAAATGGAATCCGCTCATTGAGGACTATTCGGATACCACTCCGGATACAGAGACGGAACTGCGCGGGCCCGATATTGAACGAACGCGTCGTGTTGACCGGGTTCGTGTGGCGCAGACCGAGGATGGCTGGAAGATTGTCGAGCTGGAGACAATTGAAACCGAATCGCTGCCGCCGCTACGTCTGCGGGAGTAGTCAGAAACTGAACCCGAGGAAAAACAGACCGGTTCCAACCCCCATAGCCGCCCCGCCGGAGATAATCATTCCATAGCTGATCCGGTGCCGGGTGGCCTGTTCCGGAATTACATCCGGCAGCAGACTGTCACCGAACAGCAGTATGCCCAAACCGAGTATCTCGGTAACGGCGCCTAGACTGAATACCCCGATACCGGTTCCCTGCAGTCCACGGTTCGGCACGAAAAAGCGCTGTTGAGGCGGAACAGCAGACACCGGACGCTCAACCCTGCCGTAATCCCGCACTACCGCCGTAGTCACCGTATCCGGGACCTCGGCAGCAGGCAGGCTCTTAACCGGCAATATGCGAGGATCCGCCCGCAGGCGATCCTTATAGTCCAGGTAACTGAACACCGCGACCGCCTGGTCCTGTGGGGCGGTTTCGCCTTCGAAAGGATGCTGCGCAACATACTGCAACACCTCGGTCGAGACGTTTGTATTCGCCAGTATCCGCGCATCATCGGTGGAAGGATTGACGATACCGATTTCAAGCATTTCTCCTGCAGAAATACGCTTGCCGGTTTCCGACGAGGCTGGTTCCTCCGAACCTGATTCCACGGTTTCGGGCATCACCCCGCTATAGCTAACATCTCCATCCAGTACCGCGGCCTGCACCACCAGCGAGATATCAGCAGGGACATCCTGCCCGAAAAGATATGACAGAAACAGGCTCGACTCTGCAGCCTCAAAGGCTGCCGGTCCAACCGCAACAGAGATACTGGAAGCCGGGTTATCGGGATTGCTTCGACTGAATATCCGCCCGTAGGTAAGGCGTATCTGCGGATTCTCTCCAACCTCCTGCATCTCCACATTGGTGTTCGGATACACAAGCAGCTGGTCACCGGAAGGGTACAGCTGCAGCTCCAGCACTCCGTCGCCGGCAGTCTGCAGAATATCCCCGGCAAAAACCGGAATACCGGTATGCGGCAGATGCTGCGGGCTGAATTCTGCCAGGACTGCCTTCCGGTACACGGAGAACTCACTGCCCCCGGCATAGGTGATAACGGCAAATGGTTCGGCAAAAGCTGGAGCAGCGCTGATAATACCAACAAGCATAAAAAAGGAAAAACGTATCCGCATAATACCCTCAAAACAAGAATACTGTGTTTCGGCAGCACTTGCAATTGGCGATTTTCACAAGTTTGTGTATAGTTATGATAAATGGAACCTTCTTACCTGCATTTTCCCCTGGGTAATACTATCCCGGAGATTGAACAGATTATTCTGCATTGCACGGACACTCTGCCGGATGTTTCGCGACATTTTACGCAAAACGAGGATTTCTTTATTCAGCTGCCAGGCGAAGTCCGGATTCCAGGCTTCCCGATCCACCATGATGTGCAAAGCTCTCAACCCTCGTCGGCACTGAAGGAAGGGCTCATTACAGCAATCGAAGCAGTTGCTGCAGCTGCACCAGGCCTTTTCTCCGGGCTACGGTTTTTTTTTAATCCCCGCGAACCACTGAAACCAGCTTTCTTCCGGGTATACCGGTTGGAAAACCGACTGTTCATGTATCTGCTCAAGATTGATGTATCATTTCGACCGAATGAACATACCGGCCTCATACAAGGGAGCAATGATCATTCTGCACCCTATCGCAGCAGCCGGTTGTACATTGATGCCGATTATATCCCTCTGCGCTCCATTGACGGAGACCCTGACGACCGCGTTGCGGAGGTGTATCAGACAATTTCCGACACCTGGATAGGAGAAACCGGCCGCGGGTACTTCCTTCAGGGTATATGGATTGATCGAGATCTGACTAAATTCTTCTCCAGGCTGTTCCTTCCAAAGGGGAAGCGCATCTATCCCTACTATCCCGTAACCTGCAAGTATCAGACCGTGTGCAACACTGTAATAAGCATAGGAGCCCGACAGCGCACGCAGACCCTGCAGTTTGCCTGGTATGCCCTGTCGTTTCTGGAAAAACAGCTGCCTGATATACAGGAGACCCTGCGCCGGCAGGAGTGCAGCGAAGAACAGCCGCTTTTTCAGCAGCTTCGGAAAAAAATTCCCGCTGCTTGGATTGATTTCTGGAATCCTGTTAGTATTACCCCGTATCTTAACGACCGCAGTCAGAAGGAGTTCCGAATTGGCGATTCAACTACACGGTAAAAAGGTCACCATTATGGGCCTCGGGCTCCATGGCGGTGGGATTGCAAGCGCGCGCTATTGCGCCCGGCAGGGAGCAGCAGTTACGGTAACGGATCTTCGTTCGGCTGAACAGCTTGCACCATCCGTGCAGCAGCTGCATGGATTACCCATCCAATTCGTACTGGGTGAACATCGGGATGAGGATTTCATCGACGCCGATATTGTCGTAAAAAACCCGGCAGTACGACGAAACAACCGTTATCTGTCGCTTGCGAAAAGAATCGAGACCGACATCAGTCTATTCCTGCAATCCTTTGGCGGACCAATAATTGCAGTTACAGGTTCAAAAGGAAAATCTACCACAGCATCTGCCATTCACTGGGTACTGAACCGGGAATGTCCGGCGGCCCGGCTGGGCGGGAATATTACCACCAGCCCGCTCACCTTTATTGATGATCTTGCCAACGGTGACCCGGTAGTACTGGAACTGTCGTCATTTCAGCTGGGGGATTTGACTATTACCGGATCCTGGCTGGAGGGGTGGAGATTCGCCCCCGAGATCTCGCTGCTTACCAATATTATGAGCGATCATCAGGATTATTACGGAGCCATGGAGCCGTATATACAGGACAAGGAGGTCATCTGCGCCCACCAGTCATCTTCCGGTTTTGCTGTTCTCCCGGCGGACGACCCTGCGGGGCAACGCTTTGCAGCTGCAACCGCCGCACGGGTTTTTTCCTTTTCCGGCAATAACCCGGATCATGGGAAAATCGGCGGGTATCTGGAGGGTGAGCGAGGATTTTCAGATATCACTGCAAAACGGGAGCTGGTAGTTGATTCCCTGAATGTATACGGCGGACCCAGGATAAATCTGCTGGCCGCTGCAATCGCCCTGCGGGCTTACGGAATACCGGCCCAGACCATCCGTGAAGGGCTCTCAAGATTTCCAGGAATCGCCCACCGCATGGAGCTGCTTGGCGAACGCAATGGTGTGTCCGTATATAACGATACCGCCGCAACCATACCGAAGGCAACATTGGCCACGGTTTCCGCCCTGCCGGTACCGGTGGTGCTCATAGCCGGAGGCGCCGACAAAAAGCTGGATATTGCCGCGTTTACAGAGATCCACGAGAAATGCGCCGCGGTTGTGCTGCTGGAGGGAAATGCGAGCGAACGAATTTTCGCACTGCTGGAGTCTCGCGGATTAGCCTGTGACGGCTTCTACGGGAATCTGCACGACGCCTTCACCGCCGCAATCGGACATGCCGCCGCCCTGGGAAGATGCGCAGTTGTGCTGTCTCCCGGAGCTGCATCCTTCAACATGTTCAATAACGAGTTTGACCGCGGCGACCAGTTCCGCAGCATTGCCCGCGAGTGGATTGAGGGTGAATAGGCCGGTCAGTTTACCTTTTGCGAAAGCTGTGAAAATACCAGTCCCGAAGGGATTCGGCAGCTCGATAGCCGAAGTATGCAACCGGTTTGCATGGTAGATCCACTATCCCTGCCCGCCGGATAATACGCTCGCCGAATCCGGTCTTGAATCGGTACAAACCATGCATCGGGTGTGAAGGGTCATCCGTATTAGGAATCCCCAGAAAGTCGTAGGTATCGCATCCTTCACGCCGGGCTCGCTGAATCGCCTCTCGCTGCAGCAGTTTCGCCGGCATAAGGTTTTGCTTGTTACTGGTGGACGATCCGGACATATATGTCCTTGACCCGTCGGTG
>CAZANF010000180.1:0-4120 GCA_964486425.1 uncultured Spirochaeta sp.
TTTTTGCCTGAAGGTCTCGTCTCTGTTGCCTCTGTATACCCCGAAGGAGAAACGGCGAGGCTGCGCAAATTTGCTACCGCCCACGAGCATCAAAGAAAAGGCATTGGTACCCAGATGCTCACGCACATCCTCTCTGATTTGCGTGATAATGGATTCAGCCAGTTCTGGTGCGATGCCAGGGAATCAGCCATGAGTTTCTATGAGCGATTCGGCATGAAGCCGGAAGGGGAGCGGTTCTTCAAAGAAGATATTCCGTATTACAAGATGAGTGTCCAGCTGCTTGATCACCAGATTACATGAAGAAAGGGTTACACAGAATTGCCTTGGCCAGCAGAAGGACATGGTGATACGGTGTGCATAAATGTTTATGGGGAGGATGGTGGATGGAACCGGGCTTGATATTCAACTTACCGAAAGCGAGGATTCATGTGAAACACATGCGTAAATTGCTTGCGCTCACTTACGAGAGCAAGCCTCCCACGCGTGTCGATAAATGCCTATGCTGAGGCTTCTGAAAGAGACTCTCGAAAAATTGACTAAGTATAAATATACGTATTATACTACAATAAACAGGTGGTGTGTTATGTTACTGGATTCAAAGCAAATGATAGCTGTTACCCAGTTACAGAAAGAACTAACAAAAAGAGTACGAGACATCTCCAACTCGGGTGAGCCCCTGTACATTCTTAAAAACAATAACATGGAAGCGGTGATGATCTCATTTAAGGAATATGAGCATCTTCATGCTATCGAAGAACTGTTTGAGCAGTTGGAGATTCAGAATATGCTGCAGCATAGATTAGAGACCTACCGTCCTGATGAAAATGTTCCATGGGAGCAAGTCAAAGAAGATGTATGAGCTATAGCGTCGAATTTATTTCTGAAGCAGCTCAAGACTATCAGAAATTGGATGGCAGTATAAAAAAGCTTGTAAACAAAAAAATTGATGAACTATCAGAGAAGCCATTTCTCGGAGATGCATTAGGAAACAAACACAATATTGATCTCACCGGTTTTTACAAGATGTATGTAGCCAGAAAGACCGTCCGGATCATCTATCGCCTTATTTCTCCTTCGAAAATTGAAGTGATTGAGATTTGGGGGATTGGAAAACGGGATAAAGAGGAGATCTACCGAATCCTTGGGAAACGTATACGAAATCAGCATAGTAACATGTGATATTTTGTAGCGTGGTCCCAGCGCACGGAGGCCGGTATGCGCCAAAAAGAGATTCTGACGGTGATGTGATTACGTTACGGGCAGGTGAGTGGTGAGAGTGATACGTCCAGAGGGACTCGAACCCCCGACCCACGGCTTAGAAGGCCGTTGCTCTATCCACCTGAGCTATGGACGCGTAAAAATAAACGGCCGGCCGCACATGCAGCCGGCCGAATCGTCGGGGCGGCAGGATTCGAACCTGCGGTCTCCTGCTCCCAAAGCAGGCGCCTTAGCCACTAGGCCACGCCCCGTCAATGTGTTCGCTATATTACCGATACAGCTGGTCAAGGTCAATATGCTCGGGTAGAATGATTGGCTTATGGAGCTTTTTAGTACGGCAACCCCGCTCTGGCTTGAGCTGTGGGCGGTCTTCCTGCTCGGCAGTGTGGTCGGGTGGTTCATAGAATGCGGGTATCGCAGTTATCATGCACGGCGATTTGTGGATCCCGGTCTGATGCACGGGCCGGTGGTTCCGCTCTATGGTTTTGGTTTGATAATTATCCTCTACGGGTATTCGCTTACCGACAGTTACGGTTTTGTGGGTGCGTCACTGCTGATGACGCTGGCCGTTACCTTGCTGGAATATGCTGCAGGATCCCTGGTAGAGCGTTTTGTGGGTGTGAAGTTGTGGGATTACAGCGATCGTCCGCTGAATCTGCAGGGGCGAATTTGTTTCCAGTTTTCCCTGTACTGGTTTCTTCTCATCGGCATTGTGCTGCTGGGGCTGGATGCGGTGCAGGTGTATCTGTCTGATCTGCGGATCGATTTGAGCAACGGGTTCTGGCGGGTGGCAGGGGTTGTGACGATAGGGGTTTTCTGCGTGGATACGGCGGTCAGTACGATATCACTGGTGCGTCTGCGTGCTGTTCTGGAGCGTTTTCGGCATGAGCTGCAGGAGCACCCCCCGGTGGCGGCGGTTCAGCGGAGGCTGCGGCATTTTCTGCGATGGACGCGGCGATTTCCGGACCTCGGGCAGCAGCTGCTGAACCGGCGGCCTGCCGGTATTATCGGGATTATTCCGGATGAGTATCGTCCTTCCCGAAGGTTTGAAAAGCAGCGCCGGGATCTGCAGCGGTATGTGGATGAGGTGATGCCGGCTGATGCCGGGGATGAACAGCAGCGGCTGGTTCGTGCCTTGGTTGCACCGGCTGCGGTTATGCCGGTGCGGGCCGAGCGTGTTCTGTATGCGGTGCTGCATCCGGATGATCCTGAACGCGGGCTTGAGTCGTTGCGAGTGACCGAGCGTCTCCTTGTCAATCTGGTGCGAACCCGCATATCATTGCAGGCATGAAATGGTATGTATTTTTGCGGATTGTCGAGATCCGTACCAAGATAATCAGTCTGTCTACCTTTGCAATCGGTACCTTGCTGGCAGTCGCCCATGGTCATTCCCTGGACCCTGTACTGTTCGTGCTCATGCTGTCTGCAACCTTGCTGGTGGATATGGGGACCACCGGCTTTAATACCTTTTTTGATTACTACCGCGGCGTAGATGCGGCTCAGCATAACCGTGAAAAAGACAAGGTGCTGGTGCACAACAATGTTGCTCCTGGTCTGGCCCTGATAATCTCGGCGGGTCTGTTTGCGGCCGCGGTGGTGCTTGGGGCCATTATTGCCTATCTGACCAGCTGGTGGGTTGCGGGGGTCGGGGCCGTGTGCATGCTGGTGGGGTATGTGTACACCGGCGGCAAACATCCGATTTCAGCAACCCCGGTTGGTGTACTCTTTGCCGGCGGCTTTCTGGGAGCGGTGCTGTTCGTGCTTTCGTACTATGTTCAGGCAAGTGATTGGGGGGCAGATGTCGTACTGGCGGCAATGCCGTCGACCCTGCTGATTGCCTCGATTCTGGCGGTGAATAATGCCTGCGATGTAGTTGGAGATGCAGCCGCCGGGCGGAAGACCCTGGCGGTGCTTTTGCGTCCGAATCACAGTGCGCTGCCGATTCCCGTGCTGTATGCCCTGGGGATACTGTCCGCCCCGGCAGCTGCATGGCTGGGGGCAATCCCGTGGGCGGCTGCGATTGCAGTTGTGGTGAGTGCGCTGCACGGGACAGTCGTATTGCGGGGGATGTATCGCCGCGGATTTTCCCACGAGACCAAGGGACCGAACATGGGAGCAATCTCGCAGGTGTTCCTGATATTCAGTCTGTGTTTTCTGGTCGGGCTTACTGTGTCGGTGATGGTGTAGGAGGCAGGTGTGAATAATTCTGCAACCGCCGCTGATGCCGCTGCTGCCTCTGCCGCTGCTGCCGGGGAGATTGACCGCCTGCGTCGAATTCTCGCGATACTGGCCGATGAGTTTCCCGATACCACACCGCCGCTGGAGTATGAGAGTCCGTTTCAGCTTATGGTGGCGGTGCTTATGTCGGCGCAGACCACCGACAAGCAGGTGAATGTTGTGACTCCGCAGCTGTTTGCCGAGTATCCGGATGCCGCAGCTATGGCAGAGGCGGATACTGAAAGAGTGACTGAACTGATCCGCTCGATCGGGTTTTTTCGCAACAAGGCAAAGAACATGATCGCTGCCGCGCGGATGATCCGGGATGAATTCGGCGGGGTGCTGCCGAATCGTATGGAGGACCTGGTGCGTCTGCCGGGTATCGGGCGTAAATCTGCCGGTGTGGTCCTGGCTCATGTGTACGATATGCCGGCTATCATTGTCGATACCCATTTTGGGCGGGTGGTCCGCCGGCTCGGTTTTACTGTGCATACCGACCCGGTCAAACTGGAGTACGATCTTGCCGCCTGGTGGCCGCGCGACACCTGGAATCCTGCCTCGATGCGCATGAACTTTCACGGGCGCCTCTGGTGCACGGCGCGCAATCCCAAATGCGGGGACTGTCCCCTGCGGCAGCTCTGCCCGTATCCTGTCGCGGGAGTGGGCGCGGAGGGCGCTACGGGCG
>CAZANF010000180.1:4220-6260 GCA_964486425.1 uncultured Spirochaeta sp.
CGGCAGCTCTGCCCGTATCCTGTCGCGGGAGTGGGCGCGGAGGGCGCTACGGGCGGGGCCGGCGCCGACAATCCCGCGACCGCCGCGGATGCATCAGCTCCCGCGGCCGCCGCACCCGCACCCGCACCCGCAAACCCCGCCGGGGATACTCGCGAATGACCAGTCAGCAGCCGTATTTCCCTCCAGTACCCGAACCCTTTGCCCGGCTTTTTGCCGAGGAAGGGCTGGAGCTCATGGGCCTGGCCCCGGTAATCCCGGATGACACCGCCGCCGGACAGAAGGAAGAGGAGTACCGGCAGTGGATCGAGCGCGGGTACCAGGGGTCGATGCAGTATATGGAGCGTCATCTGCACGGGAAGTATCAACCGGATATGATGCTGCCCGGCTGCCGGAGCATCCTGGTGGCAGGGCTGAACTACTATCAGCATGCACCGGAGCTGCCTGCAGGGGCGGGACGGATTGCCCGCTATGCGTGGGGCAGGGATTATCATAAAACCCTGGGAAAGCGCCTGCTGCGGATCCGCAAACGCCTGCAGGAGCTGTATCCGGATGAGGGGTTTCGCAACTTCACCGACGCTACGCCGCTTTCGGAGCGACATTACGCCGAGCTCGCCGGAATCGGATTTCAGGGGCGCAACACTCTGCTGATATCCGGACAGTTCGGGTCCTGGTTCGTTCTGGGTGAAATCCTTACCACCCTGGATCTCGGAGAGCTGCAGCCGAATCCCGCCCGTGGCGAGCACGGCAACCGTCACGGGGCCTGTCCCCGCAGTTGTACCAGGTGCATCGATGTCTGTCCGACCGGTGCCCTCTACGCCCCGCATCGAATTGACGCCTCACGCTGTATCTCGTATCTTACAATTGAACATAAGGGGAGTATTCCGGAAGAGCTGCGGCCGCAGATGGGCGGCTGGATTTTCGGCTGCGATCTCTGTCAGGAGGTGTGTCCCCTGAACATCCGGCGGCAGGTCACCCGGGAGACAGATTTTCTGGAGGCCCGCGCCGGATCCCATCAGGATCTGGCAGAAATACTCTATCTTCAGGATGATGATGCATTCCTGGCCCGCTATGCCGGGTCGCCGCTTATGCGGACCGGGCGCGTCGGGCTGATGCGCAACGCCTGCATTGCGGCGGCCAATCTCAAGATAACCGAATTACTGCCCCGTTTGCGCGAGCTGGCTGCCGGAGAGGATGAAATCATCGCCGAGCATGCCGCCTGGGCTGTAGCCCGGTTGTCGGCGCAGCTGTCCGAAGACAAGGAGTAATAATGAAGCAGGGCGTAGTCACAATTACCTTGAATCCATCAATTGATGAAACAGTCGAGATTTCCGGGTTCTCTATCGACCGGGTAAATCGGGTTGAATCCAGCCATCGCCACGCGGGAGGAAAGGCCGTGAATGCAGCCCGCATGCTCGCCGAGATTGGCGGGATTACCCCGATTACCGCAGTAGGCTTTATGGGACAGGATAACGACGCCATCTTCCGGGATATGTTTCAGAGGCATGGAATTGAGGATCGATTTATTCGCATTCCCGGGGTAACCCGCGAGGGAATCAAGATTATCGATTCTGTCCAGCGTACCACCACGGAGATCAATTATCCCGGCAGTCCGGTTCCCGAGGATATCATTCCCCGGCTGTTCGAGCTGGTGCGGGAACTTGCCGAAACCCGTGAGCTGTTCATTATCTCGGGCAGTCTGCCCCCGGGAGTACCGTCGGATATTTATCATCAGCTTATCCGCGAGATTAAATCATACAACTGCAGGGTGATTCTGGATGCAGCCGATGATGCGCTGAAGATTGCGGTGTCGGGGAACAGCGACGCGCCCAGGCCGGATGCCATCAAACCCAATATCACCGAGATGGAGGACCTGGTTGGTGCGAGGATAGAGTCACCGGCCGATGCCTTGCGTCACGGCCGTGAGCTGCTGGATGCCGGAATTATGCCGATTGTCTCGCTCGGCAGTGAGGGGGCGGTTTTTGCCGATTCCAGCACCCGTCTGCATGCGCAGCCACCAAAGATAGATGCGATCAGCACGGT
>CAZANF010000181.1:0-6234 GCA_964486425.1 uncultured Spirochaeta sp.
GGGCAGTTGCCGGCGAGGCCGAGGTTCCTTTTTTCCGGATTACCGGATCCGATTTTGTTGAAATGTTTGTCGGGGTCGGCGCCAGTCGTGTTCGGGATCTGTTCAAGCAGGCCCGTGAGAAGGCACCATCGATAATCTTTATCGATGAGCTGGATGCAATCGGGAAGAGCCGATCGCGCATGTCTACCAACGATGAGCGCGAGCAAACCCTGAACCAGCTGTTGTCCGAAATGGACGGGTTTGATGCCCGCAGCGGGGTTATCGTGCTGGCGGCATCAAACCGCCCCGAAACGCTGGATCCCGCGCTTATGCGTCCGGGACGCTTTGACCGGCAGGTCGTGGTGGATAAGCCGGATCTGGACGGACGACTTGCGATTCTGCAGATTCATTCCAAGGGCGTCAAGCTTGCCGATGATGTCGATCTGTCGCGCATTGCCCGGGCGACAGCCGGTCTGGCCGGCGCTGATCTGGCGAATATAATCAACGAATCTGCGTTGTTGGCCGTTCGATCCGATCGCGCCGAGGTTATCCAGGAGGATCTGGAAGAGGCAATCGAGAAGGTTATGGCCGGTTTGAAGAAGAAGAATCGTGCAATCAATCCTGAGCTGAGAAAGCGAATTGCCTATCATGAGGTCGGTCATGCACTGGTTGCGCATTATACCATCGGATCTGATCCGGTTGAAAAGATATCTATTGTTCCCCGCGGATACGGTGCTCTGGGCTACACCTGGCAGGTCCCGATTGAGGATCGTTTTCTTATGACTGAGGGTGAGCTGGTCGGCAAGGTGGATGTACTGCTGGGCGGACGCGCCGCGGAAAAGGTGGTGTATGGTGATATCTCTACCGGAGCCAGCAACGATCTGAGCAAGGCCGGGGATATTATTCGCCGCATGATCACCGAGTTCGGCATGAGCGAGAAATTTCACAACGTCTATCTGCCGAAGGGCGGCGGTGGGACATACCTGGAGAGCGATATTTCGTTCTCCAACCGTGAGTATGCTGAAAGCACGCAGCAGTATATTGACGAAGAAATTGCCCGGCTGGTGAACGAACGGTACAAGGTCGTGATTGAATTTCTTACCGAAAATCGCGATAAACTTGAGCTGGTAACCGAACATTTGCTTGAGCATGAGGTTATGGGACGGGAAGAGTTTATCACCCTTCTGGGCGAGGAGCCTGAAGAATCCTGATCCGGCAGCCGGCGAACAGGCCTGGAAGCTGGTGACATGCCGGCCGTCGCCGGCGAACAGATCCGGCAGCCGGCGAACAGGCCGGCTGGAAGCCGAGCCGGTAAACGGACCGAACGGAGGAGATAGGTGAGCAGCCCCTCCTTCTTTCTTCCGTGATTCTGCCGGATGCTCCCGCTGTACGCCGGTCTATTGCTGAATCAGCAGCAGGCTGTCCGGGCGGTGCACACGGATATTAATAATTCTGCGATTTTGCTCGGTGACCGTCAAGTTTACCAGCACAAT
The DNA here is from genome assembly GCA_964486425.1 of uncultured Spirochaeta sp. Classification (GTDB taxonomy): domain Bacteria; phylum Spirochaetota; class Spirochaetia; order DSM-27196; family DSM-8902; genus Spirochaeta_B. The sequence continues at coordinate 1,473 of CAZANF010000181.1, forward strand.
AACTTCCGGAGTAAGCTGGCGGATTCCGTAGAAGTCCTGCTGGTCTCCGTTGGAAAGCACCAGGAACCGGTCATTAATCTGCCATTCCGTATGCGGCATAAAATCGGTTTGTAGCTCTCCATCACCCCCGAAAGTTACCGTTCCCAGTGCCAGGCTATCCGGCTCCGTAGGGTTTCGATGTTCCTCCATGGTGTATGCCGGCAGGCGAGTCGGGGCATATGCGGTCCATTCGCCTTCAAGGTTGTATTCCTGTGCAGCAATTGACAAAGGCATTCCGGCGGTGATTATGCAAATTACAGCAATGAAAACATATTGTTTCTTCATATACTCACTATACTGTCCGGCGGGGGATATTGCCAGTCTGTAAATGTCAATTTTCCCCGGTCTGCTGCTGCTCGTGGGTGTCGTGCAAATGCTTCATAAACCATTCGGGGATCCTCGCCGGTCGGCGGCGAATGGGATCGAAACACACCATATGCGTGTCCGCACGGGCATATTCGACATCCTGCTGATCATGAATTGAGTAGTGAATATGAAAACTCGCACCGCGCATCTGTGTTATACACAGGGTAATCAGTATCTCGGCCTGAGTGAGCAGCAGCGGACGAATATACTCGCAGGAAGCCTTTTTTACCAGAAACTGGAGATCCTGATGCGACGAAGCGTCATAGAATCGCTCGCCGAGGAGGCTGATGCGGGCCTCTTCCAGATAGCTGAACATGATTGCGTTATTCACATGCCCATACGCATCCAGATCGCGAAAGCGCATACGGACGGGAATTGTAAACGATGGAAATGTATCTGTTTTCATGCTGCCAGTATATGCATTTTGCACCGGATTGTCGCGCAGGCATCGAATCAGGGGGTTCGGTGTATATATCTATCGAGCAGAGGGAGTACCGTGCCGCTTTCATACGGCAGATAGATATCGGTAATCCATGAGGTAAAGTTGCTGCGATGCGGATTTATCTCGATAATCCATGCTCCACCTTTAGAGGCTATGTGCGGCAGCTGTGCGGCGGGCTGTACCTCTCCTGTTGAACCAATAACCAGCATGACATCGCAGGCCCGAGCCTCCGCATCAGCCCGTTCGGCTGCTTCCTGCGGTATTCCTTCTCCGAAAAAAATAAAGTCCGGTTTCAGGATTCCTCCCCACGGACTCCTCGGCACACCGTCGGGACATCTTTCCAGATTGAAGACCTCGGGTGTAAAGGGTATTGTTCGTCCGGTTTTCCGACACCGGAGCTTGCGAATGTTCCCGTGGTACTCGCTGATCGAACGGCTTCCGGCACGATAATGCAAATCATCAATATTCTGGGTGATGCAATGCTGTAAAATTCCCCGTTTTTCCCAGTCCGCCAGGACTTGGTGACCGGGATTGGGGGTGACCTCGGCTGCTGTTTCGTAGAAAATATCGCGAATGGCCCGCCAGGACTCCGCCGGGTTCTGCTGGAAAAAGCGGATATCCAGCACCATTGGATCATATCTCTGCCATATACCTGAATCGCCGCGGAAGGTCGGCACTCCGCTTTCGGCCGATATGCCGGCCCCGGTGAACGCCACCACATGATGTGCCTCCGCAATAACGCGGGCAGCCTTTTGCACCCGCTCATCGTCCTGTGCTTTGCCTTTTTGTTGTGCGTATGACTCTTCCATATACATAGTATAATGCATGACAAGCCTTGCGGCATTAGGGTAGAATGCCGCGAGTAAGCGCAATTCGGGAGGAGTGTATATGAGTACGGGTTTTTTTGAGCAGCTGGAGGCTAGAATACAGGCGGCAGATTCACTGCTGTGCATTGGGCTGGACCCCAGACCGCAGGATGTGGGTTTGGAGCAATATCCGGACATTACCACCAGGGGTTCGAATCCTCAGTCGCTCCCGGAAGACATCACTCAGCGGCTCATTCGCTGGGGTACCGAAATTATCTCACAGACCCATGAATATGCCGCGGCGTATAAGCCGAACTCTGCGTTTTATGAGGCCTTCGGTTCTGCAGGGTATGCCGCACTTGAACAGATTATTGCCGCCATCCCGCCGGAAATACCGGTAGTACTGGACTGCAAGCGGGGTGATATCGGAGCTACTGCAGAGGCATATGCAGCTGCAGCTTATGCCGCTTTGCGCGCCGATGCTGTTACGCTGAATCCGTATATGGGACATGATGCGATTCAACCCTTCCTCAAGGACCCCCGGAAAGGGGCTTTTGTACTGGTAAAGACCTCAAATCCCGGTTCCGGGGACTTTCAGCTTCTCCGCTCTGAATCCAATGCTGCAGGAGAGGCAGGAGAGCGCTTGTTCGAGAGGGTTGCCGGTATGCTGCCGGCGTGGTCACCGGCGCTTGGGGCGGTCGTTGGAGCGACCGACATCGAATCCTTACAGGCAATTCGCATACAGTTTCCCGAGCTGTGGATTCTATGTCCGGGTATCGGGGCGCAAGGCGGCTCTCTTGAATCCGCCCTGACGGCTGCATTACGAGAGGACGGCATGGGGATTCTGCCGGTGGTTGCGCGCGGGATAACCCATTCCGACGATCCTGCTGCCGCGGCCTCGGGATTCCGGGACGAGATCCGGAGGGTGTGCAGTCGGGTGTCGGATGCCGGAAAAACAGCTCGGATGCCGCCGAAGTATCAGCAGGTATTTGCGGGTCTGGTACAGCATGAGTGCTTTCGAACCGGCAGCTTTACCCTGAAATCCGGCATTGTTTCCCCGTACTATATCGATCTGCGCCGTGTCGTCCGAAGCCCGCAGCTGCTGCGGCAGGTGGCCAGGGCTTATGCAGAGATTATCCGGGGTCTGGAGTTCGATCGTATTGCCGGTATTCCAGTCGCCGCCTTGCCGCTGGCGACCGCGGTGTCGCTTGAAATCGGGGTGCCGATGATCTATCCGCGTATGGAACAGAAAAAGCACGGAAGCGGCGATCGTATCGAGGGTGGATACCATCCGGGTGAAAGAGTGCTGCTATTGGATGACCTGATAACTACCGGGGGCAGCAAGATTGAGGCGGTGCAGATACTGCGCAACGCCGGGCTGGTTGTAGAAGATCTGGTAGTTCTGCTGGAGAGGGGTGGGCAGGGCCGCCGGGAGATGAAAGATGCCGGTATCCGGCTGCATGCCTGTGCACAGGTGCACGAGCTTTTCAGCTACTGCCGCAGCGTCGGTATTATCACCCGGGATGAAGAAGCGCAGATGCGCACATTCACGGATTCAATATGAGTGATTTCCTGCAGAGCTTGTATACTGCAGCAACCTCCCGCCTGACTGTTGCCGGTATAGAGTTTCAGTTTACTGTAATGCAGCTTCTCGTCGAGCTGATTCTCCCCATAGCTGCATATGTTGCGGGAGCGGTAGTGGTGCGGCGGGTTCTGGCGGGGTGGCGGAAGCGGGCAGCCTGGACCGATGAAACCAAGGAGAAATTCCGGGTTACAGTAACCCGGGTAATTAACCTTACCGGTCTTTTCCTTGCGGTACTTTTGATCGGCCGCTTGCTGGGCGCCCAGATAATGAAGACCTTCCAGGAGGTCTGGAGAATACTTTCGCAGCCGTTGCTGGAATCCGGCTCTACTCGAATATCCGTCATTACCTTGCTGCTGATTCTCCCGGTGCTTCTTGTCGCGGGGCGAATCGGGGTTGCGGTCAAGTCCTACTCCAGGACCAGGATCCTTTCACGACTTGATCCCGACCGGCAGAGCATGATAGCTGAGCTGCTGAGGTATTCTACCGCAATTATTGTCGCAATTATCGGGATCTCTATACTGGGAATCAATTTAAGCAGTCTGGCGGTGCTGTTCGGTGTAATGGGGATCGGGATTGGATTCGGTCTGCAGGAGGTAATTGCAAATATGTTCGCCGGACTGATCATTATCCTCGTACGACCGATTAAAGAGGGCGATCGGGTATTATCGGGTGAGTACGAGGGGAATGTGGTTTCGATCCGGCTCCTTAATACTGCAATCAATACCCTGACGAATGAAACGATCATCGTACCGAACAGTATTCTGATTACCAAAGAGGTGTATAATTTTTCATTCGACTCTCCGTCCATAATTCTGGTAAACCAGGTGCAGGTTTCGTATAACTCGGATCTTGATGCGGTGCTTGAGCTTCTGCAGCATATCCCGGAACGTAATCCGTATGTGCTGGCTGGAAAACCGCATAAGGCGTATGTGAAGAGCTTTGATGATTCGGGGATTACCGTGGAGCTTCGCACCTGGATTCGTACGGTGTACGACAAGATGGCAGCGCATTCCTGGGTAAATCTGGAGATCTGGCGCGAGTTTAAGGCGGCGGGAGTGCAGATTCCCTATCCGCAGCTGGACCTGCATATTCAAAAAGAGTCGCCGCCGGCTACTTGATCAACTCTCCGGCTACTTGATCATCTCCAGGCGCTGCGGATCAACCGAACTGATGATCTAGTCCAGGGTCATCTGGGTAAAATACTGATTGAAGTGTTCGGAAGCCTCCTGCCACACATCATGAACCAGACATTTCTCGGTACGCGTGCAGCCGGATGCGGTATAGGCATTCGGGTTTTTCGGGAGAAGATCATCTTCCGGCTGCACGGTGGTGCAAGGAGTCAGATCTATCCCTTCGCCGACTGCCTTGAAGATTTCCTTCACACTAATCTCTTTCGGATCCCGGGCCAGCTTGAACCCGCCGCCGGGGCCGCGAACGCTGCTGATCATTCCGGTTTTCTTCAGACGAAAAAAGATCTGCTCCAGGAATTCGGGCGAGATATCCTCTTCCTTTGCAATGGTTTTT
>CAZANF010000182.1:0-6218 GCA_964486425.1 uncultured Spirochaeta sp.
GCAGATAAACGAGAAGATTCAATATTATTATTCTCTATAAAATATCGTATTACATTAGTTGCCCGGTTTGTGGAAAGTTCCCAGTTTGAAGGAAACTCATCATTATTAATTGGAAGTGTATCAGTATGACCCTCAACTATCACTTCATTGGGCATAGTTCTATTTGACTTAGCTATTTTGTCAAGTACCTTTTTACCTTCTTCTTTTATACCTGCCTCACCCAGATCATATAATATCTGGCCTGTCAATCTGATAACAAGTCCCCTCTGTGTAATCTGCATCTTCACTTTGCTCTGCAGACCTTCTTCTGTTATATACTCACTGATTTGACCCATGGCCCTGCTGAAATTTGCGCTATCTGGATTAAATTTTTCTCCCTGTGATCCACTGTTTACCTGTGGTTCCTCACTAATTGTTTACCACCTTCCAGTACACCAAGCTTTGATTGCAGAGCTGAAATAAAACCCTGAAATTTAGCTAAATCCATTACAGAAAAGGACTATAGTAGTACAAAAAAAACCAGAAGCAAAGTCATCATATCTCCAAATGTAGTCATCCAGGCGGGAGAACCCGGCGGACCTTCCTCTTTTTTAACTTTTCTTCTAGGCATTATTTTCCACCGCCATATTATCAGTTTCCACTATTTCACCTATATCATCTGACTCAGCAAGAAAAGCTGACAGCTTTTCTTCAACAATTCTGGGATTTTCACCAGCCTGAATAGATAAAATACCCTCTATCGTAATCTCTCTGGCTCTCGTCTCCGCCTTGTCCCGATCCTCGAGTTTACGCTGTACCGGAATAAGCACCAGGTTTGCGAAAAAGGATCCATACAAGGTTGTAATGAGTGCGGTCGACATACCTTGTCCGATAATAGTGGTGTCTCCGCCTATATTAACCAACATGGCAATAAGACCGATCAGGGTGCCGATCATGCCAAATGCAGGCGCGATGGTAGCCCAAACAGAGAAAAACTGGATTCCGCTGTCATGCCGGTTCTGAATTTGATTCAGATCGGTAAACAGGATATCCTTGATGACCTCAGGGTCGGTACCATCAACAACCAGCTGAATACCCTTGCGCATGAACTCGTCTTCGACTTCATCCAGATTGTCTTCCAGCGCCAGCAGACCTTCCCTTCGCGCACGCTCGGAGAAAGCTACCAGATCGCTTATCATTTTTTCTTCTTTCCAGTCAGCAACAAAAAAGGCCTGACGAAGGTATGCGGTTATCCCAAGAACCCGGCTCATTGGGTTGGCAACAAGCATGGAACCCAGCGACCCGCCAAGTACAATGAGCACTGAGTTGGGGTCCATATACAAGTTAACCCCGGCTCCCCCGAAAAGAATCCCGAGGAAAACCATGATAAAACCGAGGCCTAAACCTATTACGGTACCGAGATCCATGCCGCTTACTCCTCGTTCTTGAATCCGCCGATCAGGCGGCGATATGCTATGATTCGCTCGAAAATAGTATCAAAGTCGTCTTTAACGATTAACCGTTTACCGGACAGCATGACGAGGGTAGTATCGGGATTATGCTCTATGTACTCAATCTGGTGGGGATTTACATGGTATTTCTTCCCATTCAATCTGCTTACCTCAATCATGCTGACCTACTATACCCCTATTATCGCTTGAGTGTTAAGACTTCCTGCAGCATCTGGTCCGTAGTCTGAATCGTCTTGCTGTTCGCCTGGAACCCTCGCTGCGTAACGATCATATCGGTGAACTCCGCAGACAGATCCACATTACTCATTTCCAGAGCACCCGCAATAAACTGTCCCTTGCCCATGGTACCCGCCGGACCGATGTCGGGATCACCCGAGTTAATTGTGGTACGAAAACTCGTTTCACCAATCTTCTCCAGCCCGCCGGGGTTTACAAAGCTTGCCAGTGCAACCTGACCCAGTGCACGGTTTGTGCCGTTGCTGTACACCCCGGTAATCTGACCGCTCTGATCTACCCGAAAGTCTTCCAGATATCCCATGCCGTATCCGTTTTGACGAAACACCTTGTTGCTGCTCTCGCTGCTGTACTGGGTAGTCGAGTTTTCAAATGCGCCTACCCTTCCCAGCTGCAGGGTCATTGTCTGGGTGATTTCGTCACCCGGCTGTCCGACAAACTCGGGATCTACCTCCTCGGGATCAATTACATCCGGGATTGCCGTCTCCGGTACCTGGAAAGACACATCCATGGTCAGATCGCCCTCTTCAATGAGCCCTCCTGCTCCATGACTGATCGAGGCAAGGGTACCAGCATTATCAAACTGGACAATAAAGGTATTTTCTCCCTCTCCGGAGGCGATGCCCCCGATGGATATCTGCGGGGTTATTCCTTCTTCGTTCGGATTAACCTCAACAGATCCAATCCACTGATTTGGTACATCCGGATCTCTGGTATAGCTGACGCGCAATTCATGGGTGTTCCCGAATGAATCGTATACATCATACGAGGTGCTCCAGGTTCCCTGCTGGATCTCCCGGTCGGTAGCATCGTCCCCGATAACCGGGGTATTCTTATTGAGGTTTGAGGCGATCTCTACCAGACTTGTCGCTCTTGCGGGGTCCTTCCCGCCGACCGGTATCTGCAGGTCGCCGATACTCTCGCTGGTATTTACTACCGACTCGCCATCAACGACCTGGGCCTGCCACCCTTGTACTCGCATACCGTTCGCAGGATTAACCAGAACCCCTTCTGAATCCAGGCTGAAAACCCCGTTGCGGGTAAAGAACTCCTGATCACCGGAGCGCATAACAAACATTCCCGATCCCTGGATTGCCAGGTCGGTTTTGTTGCCGGTTGTCTGCAGGGAGCCCTGTGAATGCAGGGTGTCGATTGATGCAATATTCGCACCCAAACCAACCTGCTGCGGGTTTACCCCGCCCAGCTGGTCCGTCGGACGCGCCGCACCGCGCATATTCTGCGACAGCAGGTCCTGAAAGTTTACCCTTCCCTTTTTGAAACCGGTCGTGTTTACATTGGAGATATTATTCCCGATTACGTCCATACGTACCTGGTGGTTTTGCAGACCGGAAACACCGGAATATAGTGATCGCATCATACAAGGCTCCTTTAATTAACTTGCTCGTTGTTCACATCGTGCGGCTGATCCCCGCGTACGGACTGGATATCATCCACAGGATAGTATCGTCCGTTTACCAGCACCATAGGGGCACTGCCGGTAGTAACCTCGACAACCGATCCCTCGATCCGCTGATCACCGTCGTTGACCGCAACGTTTTTCCCCAACAGATCCATTGCCCGTCCCGAGCCGAGCATTTCTCCCAAGGCCTGAAACTCGCTGTTCAGGTTCGTCATCTGCTCGAGGGAGGAAAATTGCGCCATCTGGGCAATAAACTCGCGGTCTTCCATTGGTTTGGTAGGATCCTGGTTGGAGAGCTGAGTAATGAGCAGTTTGAGAAAGTCGTCCTTCCCCATCTCACCGCTCACCTCACGTTTACCGGTCAGATCCACGTTCACGGCCTCTACCATTCGCTGGGTTGTAGCCATATCGGCTGAATTAATCCTGGTTGGAATGTCGGTACCGCTAAACACATCCATGTATATTCTCCTCTTACGCCATTATGTTGACTAGTCGATCGCCGGTGCCCAGCATCGTAATATCACGAACGCTGTCGCCAAGCATTTCAGTCTGCTGCTGATCGGTGCGAACCGATCTCAATCGACTGGCTTCCCGGGAATCACCAGATTCGCCCGGGGAATCCTCGTTACCGACCGATACATCCATCGAACCAAGCTGTAAGCCTGCATCCTCAAAGGCCTTTGCAAGCTCGGCAGCTTGTTGTTCAAACACTTGGCGTACACTTGAATTCTCGACCAAAATCCGCGCAGCTATAACACTATCTTGCACATCAAGCTTAATCTGTACGTTTCCCAGGGATTCAGGACGCAGCCGGAGACGAATCTCGCCTGCATCACCATCCCGCAGTACAAATCTGGCCTGGCGTACGATGTCTGAATTCAGATGCTCCTGCATCTTCGCGCCCAGGAAACGGGCTGCATCGGCACTCATCTGCTGCGGAGCGGAGGCCTGTGCGCCCATTCGCTGAATCATCTGTGCAAAACTGGAATCCGAGGAGCTTCCGTCGGCAGAGGAGAAGCCCTGCCCCCTGAAGAAGCGATCCATGAGGGCTGCGGAGAACTGATTCCCCTGTCCGTCGCCGGGTTGTCCCCCATGTTCATTGCCGCTGCCGCTGAAACCGCTGTTCTGGAACTGCACACCCCGGTTAACCGTACGCCCCTCGCCCGAAACCTCGGTTCGCAGATCAGCTCGAAGCTGTTCCAGTCGCGTCGGTCGGTCGTCCTGCCGCAGATCCACAATTTGTATAAGTGTACGGCGGGACGGCTCCTCGCGGTTCTGAATTTCGGCAGCAAGATCACGCACTGGAACCTCACGCCCTTCGGCTGACTCCTGTGCCTTCAATGCCCGCAGCTGCTGTAAATCAACAGTCTCTTCTTCCGATCCTTGCGCTGATACGGATAGTGCGTGTGCGATATTGGTTTCTGCAGACTCGGTTTCAGCTGGTTCCGACTCAGAGGAATCTCGTTGAGCAATCGAGTTTTTCATATCCTTGGCAAGCTTCGAGATATCGGTGCCATCGGCTTTGGATGCCCCGGACTTCTTCCCTTCCTCACCGGATAGATTACCGATTACGCTGTTCAGTTTCAGAACCGGCTTTTCGGGCGTCTCTGCGGCAGACTTCTCCGCCGGCTTGTCACCGCTGCGGCGAGAAGTATCTGCCATGGCAGCAATTACCTGCTGAATGCCCTCGCCGCTTTCATCGTCCGGGGCTTCACCGGTGTTTAATTCCTGTCTGGTCTTTTTTTCCGCGCTGCGCATACCTTCCTGCAGCCCGGCAGCGGCATCTGCCTTTTTCGGCGATTCGCCGGGGCCGGAGGCCTTCCGCTGTGCGAGAAGATCCGCAACCGCCTGAATATCAACACGTTCAGGCTCCGAGCCCCGGCGATCTTCATCTGCAATCTCATCGTACTGTCGCGTGCTGTTCGCCGCGACATAAGGGGGATTCTCCCGACCTGGACTGTCATAGGTACTCATCAGTTCCAGAAAACTGGATTCATGGTCCGCCGGCAATACACCAAAACCGCCGGCCTTATCCAGGACAGCTGTTCGGTCGGGATTCACCTGGAGAAAATCCAGGATCACTGTACACCTCCGTTATCCCTCGGGGCGTATCGTCATCTTCCGCTGAATATCAGCAGCACGCTCCGGGGGGAATTCAGAGAGCCATACCGACACCAGTGACATCTCACCCGCTTCCTGGGCAAGCTGCTCGGTTATCCGCAGGGTTTCTATCAGCAGCTGATCATCATAGCTGAGCAGAATCTCCACAGCGTTCTCAAGACGCATGTTTGTAAGGTCTTGAGAATTCCGGATCAGGTTCTCCCTTCTATTGTCGTACTGTCTGACCCTTTGATTAAATGAATTCTCACGTTCTTCCAAAACATCTTCACGTTCTTCGAGCTCAGCCCGTAAACTCTGCAGTTCCTGTTCCTGATTTGCCAGTTCAGCTTGTCTGGCTTCCAGTTCATCTTCCAGCAGGTTCACCGCTTCCCGTTCCTTGGACAAGCGCACGGAGTCCAGCAGCACAGGATCATCCGCCGGCACTCCGGAATCTCGCCCCTGTATACCAACCAGCCGAAACACCGGGGCATATATTGAGCTCACATCGATTATCCCCAGGTAATCAAACCACAGAGAACCGCTTATCAGAAATCCCAGTATCAATACCAAAAGCCCCAGAATTCTGGGACCGGGCCCAAGCTTATTCGGACCGGCCATCTCTCCCCCCTTTTCGGATGTAACGGTCGGTTACGATATCCTCAACATCCTTATACTCTTGTCGCAGGGCATCTGCATAGTATTCCTCCTGTCGGCGCTCCTGGAGCTTCAACAGGATTTTTTCTTCTCGCAAAGCATCATGATATTCATCCACTATCTTGAGACGCTTCTCTTCGGCGACAGCCCGAAGATTCCGCAGCTTCCCGGCTTCCTGGTCGACCCAGGATATAAAGCCGGATCGGTAGGTAATATCCAGCAATACAGCACCCTGTCCGCCATCACCGGCCTGACGCTGCGCATTCAAACGTCGCGTCGCCAGTCCGGCCAGATCATCATCAAGACGGTTACACTCGGCGGTGACAGCTCCCAGACGAAGCTCAACCTCTTTCCGGAGA
>CAZANF010000183.1:0-6215 GCA_964486425.1 uncultured Spirochaeta sp.
CCGCCGCCCCGGTATCTGACGACTCACCGGCAGATTCCGCCGCAAGCGACGGGACACCGGCTGCAGCCAACAAGAGTATCATTCCCCAGAACACGGAGATGTTCTACATACTCCTGTGCATTTACAACTCACCCTCATCACGGTTTGTCGACGGAAGCTGCAGCAAGTCGCGTATTTCTGATTCCTGCAGGGTCTCTCGTTAAATCAAGGCCTGGACCATGATATGCAGCATATCAATGTGTTCCTCCATAATATTCCGTGCCTCCTGATAACATTCTCGGAGTATTTTCCGGATTTCTTCATCAATAGCATCGGCAGTAGCCCCGCTATAATCCGGCCGGCGAGTAATTTCCTTTCCAAGAAACACTGGAGTATCGTCATGACCAAGGGCAATGGGACCAAGCCGGCTCATACCCCACTGCGTAACCATTTTTCTTGCGATTTCGGTTGCCTGCTGCAGATCATTCTGCACACCGGTTGTAGTTTCATTGTATATCAATTCTTCCGCAACAAGTCCGCCATATGCAATCTTGATCCTGTCACGAAGCCACTGGGCACCATATGAATACACATCATCTTCAGGCAAGGAAACGGCTAACCCCAAGGCCCTGCCCCGTGGAACAATAGTCACTTTATGCAGAGGGTCTGCATGCGGCAGCAGAAAATGAAGCAGGGCATGTCCGGCTTCGTGATATGCGGTTGCTTTTCGCGTAGCAGCGGATACCATTCTTGTCCGTCTCGCTACACCCATCAGAACCTTGTCCCGAGCCTCATCGAAATCCTCCATTGATACAACAAGCCGGTTGTTTCGAGCTGCGTACAGCGCAGATTCATTTACAAGATTGGCGAGATCCGCACCGGATGAACCGGACGTTGCCCGGGCGATTACATCAAGGTTTACATCCGGCGACAGGGGAATGCTTCTGGTATGAATATCGAGAATAGCTCGCCGCTCCCTGCTGTCCGGCATATCAATCACAATGTGCCGGTCAAAGCGTCCCGGCCTTAAAAGTGCAGGATCCAGCACATCGGGTCGATTCGTCGCCGCGATAATTATGACCCCTTCATGTGTCGAGAATCCATCCATTTCTACCAGCATTTGATTCAATGTCTGTTCGCGCTCATCATGCCCCCCTCCATAGCCGGTGCCACGACTGCGTCCCACAGCATCCAGTTCATCTATAAAAATGATGCAGGGGGCATGCTTGCGACCTGTTTCAAAAAGATCCCGAACCCGGCTCGCACCGACACCGACAAACATCTCTACAAAATCTGATCCGGAGATGTGAAAAAAAGAAACCCCGGCTTCCCCGGCTATAGCCTTGGCCAGCAGCGTTTTACCGGTCCCCGGCATCCCGACAAGCAGAACCCCCTTCGGTATACGCGCACCGATCTTGCTGAACCGCTGGGGATTGCGAAGGAATTCAACAACCTCCTGCAGTTCCTGCTTGGCTTCATGCTGCCCAGCCACGGCGGAGAAGTTAACACCGACCCCATGATCAGCATAGAACTGTTTGGCGTTGCTCTTGCCGAATGCTCCCATTCCCCCACCGGCTCCGCCAAGTCGGCGAAAAAGGAAAATGAGTACAGCCACCGCAGCAAGCCAGGGAAGGAAACTCAACAGAACCGCACCAAAGCGTATGGGTGGCGGATGTCCGGTGATTTCAACATCCGCGGCTGCAAGATCACCGAGCAATTGATCATCGTGATATGGGATATATGTCTGGAAGGGCACGGAGGAGCCACCCGGTTGACTGATTCTTCCACGAATTTCCTGCTGACCGAGTATCTCAACGGATGATATACGTCCGGCCGTAAGGGCAGATCTCATCTGGGAATATGAAAGGGTCTGATATCCTGCTCTGCCGGATGTAAATGTCACTAACAAAAACAGAACCAGCACTGAGGCCGCAATACCCAGCAGAATTCTGGATTTAGCCTGTGGCAACCGTTTGTTGAATGCCATCCTTCCTCCTATTACACGGCACTATCCTTCCATAGCAGGCGTCCCGCAGGATCTAGTATAGCAGAAATATACCCGCCTTGATTTTCAATAACCGTATGCACATTACGAAGATATGAGGGTACCCCATTACGCTGAAACCAGGACTTCAGCGTTTTTCCTTTCGACAAGGTATCACCGGCCACTGGACTGCGAAGAAACAGCGGCATCCGGAAACCCGGACCGTGAACATCTTCAGGATCCAGAGAAGCGCCATTCGGCAGACTGATTCTTTCCCCCGGTGATGGAATTGCTTCCACTCTGAGCGACCAACGGCGGGAAACTGCACGTATTGTAACTATAGCAATGATCTCCCTCTGCTGGTATATCTCAAGCCCGACTCCGGCGAAAATTCGCGAGGTGGTACTGATATCCCGGGTTTCGAGTTCTGCAAGAGGATGAAAAACCGATCGTGGAATGCGGCCGAATGAGTCGGGACACAAACGGTTTTGCAGACGCATGAGGTACAGGCAGCGAATACTTCCGGGAAGCGAGCAAAAGGCCTCGTTTGAAATTTGAACCCCGCATCTGCCGGGGAGTGGTATCTCATGAAGAAAGGCAGGAAGAAAATCCTGCAGCCAGGCAACGGTTTCACGGATATCTGCTGCCGCTCGCTGTACAGAAGTACCGAGTGCCGGAAAAATATCACGCAGCACAGGAATGGCCTTACTGCGGACAGCATTCCGGCGAATGCTGGTGTCGTAATTGGTCGAATCCTCATGATAGGAGATGGATGCAGACGCAGTAGCAATCTCATCTGAGGTCCAGTCGCTTAATGGCCGGATCAGTTCAAGACCGTCGGCCAGATCTCTCTGTGGTGAAATTCCTGCTAATCCTTCAATGGTACTGCCGCCTGCCAGTCGCATAATGACTGTTTCCACCTGATCATCCTGATGATGCGCAACAGCAAGCAAAGATGCATCATATTGCCGGCAGACCCCTTGCAGAAAAGTATACCGCATAATACGGGCCGCTGCCTCCATTCCATGCATGGCAATCAGAGACTGCATCTGCTGCGGGTCGGCCCTGCCGATGCTCAGCGGAATCTCCATGCTGCTGCAGTTGAAACGAACCATTTTCTCTTCCTGAAGTATTTCATGCTCCGGACGGAGGCGATGATCAAACCATGCTGCATATACAACCCCGATCCGATTCTGCAAATGCAGCTGTTGAAGAAGGGTCAGCAGCAGGGTACTGTCCCGTCCACCGGATAGGGCAACTACAACATTGGCACTGCGAGAAAGAGCGTGTCGCTGCCACCAGTTATCAAGCTTTTTTGTTTGTTTCATGTTTCATTCTGCAGTGCGCGCATGGCAGCAGCAGTACCATGCTGAATCCAGGTCATGCAGCAGTCGGCGGCAGCAGCAACAGCATGATTGAGAATGTCAGCCTCGGGACCCTCGGGCTCACCTAATACATACTCTACAACGGACTGTGAAGATGCTGTACGTGACGGGTGTCCAATTCCGATATACAGACGTGGAAAATCACCTGTGCCAAGGAATTGAATAACAGATTTTATCCCATTATGCCCGGCACTCGAACCCTTGGGCTTCATCCGAAGCCGGCCTGATGCCAGATCCATATTGTCAACTACGGTCAGAATTTGTGAAGCATCGGCAGACCATCGCTTAATCGCGTAAGGCAGAACAGCACCGGATCGGTTCATGTATGTAAGGGGTTTAATCAATACTACGTTCAATGGATGACAGACATAATACGAGAAAGGCCGCAGAAAAGATTTTTTCCAGCGGCCTTCCAAACGAGAACAGAGTGTGTCGACGGTCATAAAACCAGCATTGTGACGGGTGTTTGCGTATTTCAGTCCGGGATTACCCAGTCCTAATACAATCTGCACGTATAAACCCTACTCGGATTCACTTGCCGTTTCAACTACCCCGCCTGCAGTTTCCTCTTCCTCAGTCTCTGCAACTTCCTTATGATGAACAACTGCGGCAATAACTGCATCGCTGTTCGTAAGGATCTTTACCCCTGCCGGTGCGGAAATATCGCCGACATGTAAAGCATGAGCACTGCTGAGTGTATCAATCGATACATCGATAGCCTCAACCAGATCTTTGGGAAGACATTCAATCTCGACCTCATGAAGGGGATTTTCCAGTATACCGCCCTCGCGTACCTCCGGAGGAGTTCCAACCAGGTGGATAGCGACATGTGTACGGAGTTTCTTCCCGGCCTCAACTTCAAAAAAGTCAACATGAAGAATACGCCCGTTAATTACGTTTTCCTGATAGTCTTTAATAAGAACATCGCGTTTGGTCTTGCCAATGGCAAGAGAAAGTATAGTACTTTCCGAGACGTTCTTGAAATCGCGCATAAAATCACGCTCATCAAGACTGATGCTGAATGCCTCATCATGCCCGTAGACAACAGCGGGGATTCGCCCGCTCTGGCGTAATCTATGATTTGGGCCTTTACCCACTTCGGTTCGTTTTTCAGCTATAACTACATGTTCCATAAACGGTCTCTCCTTATATGAGAGGACAGGGCCAAAATGCCGGTGTCCAATAACAAACAGTACTGGGACGGCAGGATTCGAACCTGCGCATGACGGGACCAAAACCCGATGACTTACCACTTGTCCACGTCCCAAAGCAATGGGGTGGATTGTACGAAATAAATAAAAAAAAATCAATCGAGGAAGCAGGAAAATTATGATTTTACACGAGACCTTTCAGCTTTCCACTGATACATCATAGGTATCGTCCGGAGATTCCTCTTCCGTATCACCATTTTGCACATGGTCCTCATATGCAGCTAGAATCTGATCCTGCAAAGCTGCCCGAAAATCAGCATGGATTGGATGGGCAACATCCTTAAACTCACCGGACTTGGTTTTTCTGCTGGGCATCGCAATAAAAACACCGGTTTTTCCCTCAATAATCTTGAGATTGTGCACTACAAAACTGTCGTCAAAAGTGACTGTAACGTAGGCTTTCAGTTTTCCACCGGATGAAACATTTCGGATCCTGATGTCGGTGATTTCCATGTCTCCACTCCTCCAAGCACGTGCAGGTATGCAGTCGATATCATAAGCATACATGCAAAAGCCGGAGAATGCCAGAAAAAAAATAAAGTCCTGAAAATTTATGCGTCTTCAGTCTGGGAATACAGAATTTCAGCTTCATGCCATAAGCGTTCGAGCTCATAGAACGATCGCGCTTCCGGGCGCATAATGTGTACTACAAAATCTCCACAATCAATGTATGCCCATTGATCATCCTTGGGCCTCTTGGTCGGGTTTCGTGTCTGCACATCATATTGAGACAAGAAATCATCCAGCATTCCCATGAGCCCTTGCAGCTGGGCATAACTTTGCACCGTGGTTATGATTAAATAGTCGGTATAACCGGAAATTCCGGATACATCCAAAGCAACGGTTTTTTTTCCAGCATGATCAGCTATTTTTTGCGCCGCTGCAACCACTATTTCTTTTCTTTCATTATCCATTTATCGTACCTTCCATCCGTCAAAATCTAATCCGAGTATTATTGTAACATCGGTAACTACATCAGTTTCATAGTCCGGTTGCGTTTCCACATGCCGGGCTCCTATAATGTCTGCAACCGCCTGGGCTTTCTCGATATTTCCCTGCCGATCATACACTTGAGTCTGCGCATGATCAAAGGAGTCAGCATTCCCTACAGCAATTACCTGAAAACCGTACCCCTCAAACATTTCCTTGGTATTCGCCGCGAGCCCGGCTCTCCGTGTGCCGTTTAACAGCTCAACCCTTATAACCTCACCCTCAATAATCGAGTCCCCATTTTCTAGGGTCTGCTGTACCTGTCGAACGGTATCCTTGAGCAGTTCACCCTCAAAATGCGGGAAGAGCAGATTCCTGGATTCACCGGCTACATCCACAACCCTTTTTGTACCCAGGACCCGCTGCTGAATTATGTTATCGGTGTCTGCTGATTGCAGCACACCCAGTAAAGCTCCGAATTCCCGGTGATCAAAATCCGTGGTCATTCTGTTCAGCAGAATATCCGGATGCTGCTCAAACATTTGCATTTGCTGTCCGATACCGAAAAGGAAACGTGACACAACCTCCTGATGTAAAGCCATCAGTTCCTGGGGAGTCTTATTCCCATGGTTCACGGTTATGTAATCAACCATTTTTGAACAGTCAAGACGGACCTTGCCGCCTGGAATAAGTACAAGGTTCTGATAATCCCGTATCGGATCCGGG
>CAZANF010000184.1:0-6101 GCA_964486425.1 uncultured Spirochaeta sp.
CTGTGCAAATCGCCGTCCTCGCTCTGGGGCTGGCATTGCTGCTTGCCGGTATATTCGAGGCTGCCGGGCTGGCAATGATAATCGGGGCGTATGTAATGGGATTATCACTGTCGGAAACCGATATCAACTATGTACTGCAGGAACAGATTGAACCGCTGCACCGCTTTTTTGTGCCGATTTTCTTTACGGTTATGGGGATGATGGTTGATCTGCGGGCTTTTCTCTCTCCGGCAGTGATTGGCTTCGGAATCGCTTTTTCGATTATCGGCGTACTGGGGAAACTCATCGGCAGCGGTATTCCGGCACGCGCGATGCGGTTTACTACAGTCGGCAGTCTGCGTGTCGGCCTCGGTATGGTTCCCCGCGGGGAGGTTGTCCTTATTATGGCGGGAATCGGTATCAGCAGCGGCATCCTGTCACCGGAGCTGTTCGGTATTGCGGTTTTAATGACCCTGGTCTCCACTGTAGCAGCCCCGCCCCTGCTCGGCTCTGCGCTGCGGCATCCCGACCGGGGAACAATCGAGGAAACTCGCGGAGAGACCTCCATTGCAACCAACTTTGATTTCGGTACCCCCGAGATAACCGATTTCCTTACCTCGGAAATTCTGAAAGCAATGCGCAACGAGGGCTTCTTTATTCATTCAGGAGAGCTACAGGATCACCTGTACCAGATTCGCAAGGATGATGTCTTCATTTCAATGCAGGTGGGAGAACGCAGTCTGCATTTCACCAGCCAGCGGGAGGATATAACCTTCATCAAAAATGTTGTATATGAGTCAGTTATCAATCTGCAGCATACGGTTACGCGGATGCGAAACTTTACTGCACCGACGGAACTGCAGACAAACATGGTTGAAAGTGAAAACCGCAATGTAGTGAACTGGTATCGCTATCTGAATGTCGGCAGCATTTCACTAAAACTGCGTGCCCACACCAAGGAACAGGTGCTTACCGAGCTGCTGAACCTGATGGAGGAGGACCAGCCGCTGCCGGATAGAAAGACGGTTGAACGGGCGGTACATGAGCGGGAATCGGTCATGAGTACCGGAATGCAGCACGGGATTGCGATCCCGCATGCACGCACAGAGGGAACCGATCAGCTGCGTGTTGCTGTCGGACTGGCTCCGCAGGGAATCGACTTTGATGCGCTAGACGGCGAACCCAGCACTATCTTCTTTCTGGTGGTCAGCCCCGAACACAATCCCGGGCCCCATTTACAGATACTCGCGGCAATTTCCGCGGTACTGAATACGAAGGAGGCTCGTGAGGAAATACTGGCTTCAAGCAGCCGTGCTGATCTAATCCGGACCATGGTCAACTATGCTCAAACACGGGGAGGACACAAGGGATGAGTTCTTACATCTCAGAGGCTTATCATGAAACCGTCGCCCGGGTCGCGCAGGCTGCAGTCGATGCAGGACGGGATCCGGATTCAGTACGGATACTGCTGGCCACAAAAACAGTAGATCCGGAGTACATTCGCGAGGCCATCGCAGCCGGGGCCGACCTGATAGGCGAGAATCGAATCCAGGAGGCGTTATCCAAACAGCAGGCTCTCCACGGGCTTACTACGCCTGACGGAAGGCCGGTAGCCCAGCATTTTATCGGCCATCTGCAGTCCAACAAGATCAAGGACATGCTGGGTTTTGCGAATATGCTGCATTCGCTTGATCGACGCAGCCTGGCAGTAAAACTGAACAACGCAGTAAAAATGGCCTCCGAAAGTACAGCGGCAGCCTCGGCGTCTGGTGCCTCCGCACCACTCGTGACAGCTCCCTTTCCGGTGCTTATCCAGGTAAACACCAGCGGTGAACAGAGCAAGTTCGGTGCTGCCCCGGAGGATGCCCAGGAACTGGTGGATACGGTATTAGGTCTGCCACATCTCGACTTGAAGGGCTTCATGACGATCGGGCTGTTCAGTGACGATGAAGAAGCGGTCCGGCGAGGATTTCGGAGACTGCGCGAGATACGCGACCTGGCGGAGAGCAGAACAGCCGCCCGCTTTCCCGAGCTTTCAATGGGGATGTCCGGCGATTTCAAGCTTGCTATTGCGGAGGGTGCAACCATTGTGCGAATCGGCTCCGTGGTATTCGGCCGACGCAGCTAAGCAGATTCAGGAGGAACAGTCACCGTTCCCCGAACAGGAGCTGCCTTCTCGGCAGCCTGCAATCGCTGCGGGAAGCGCACGCTGGTCCGCACAAAACCATCCTGTACCCGGATCTTTCCCTCTCCATTAATGCGCTGCAGAGCACGCCGGACATTGACCATCCCGTACCCGGTTCCGTTCGCCTTGGTTGACTGCCCTATACGAAAGACGTTCTCATCCAGCAGGCTGCATTCCTCATGTATCCATGGAATGAATCCGCGGTTTACTACCTCCAGCAGGAGATTCCCGTCACCTTGTGTGCAGGACTGCTCACCGGCGATGCATTCCTGCTGCAGCCGGACCTGAACCAGCTGAACATCACCGACATCCAGTGTTGCCTGACACGCGTTCTCTACCAGGTTCTTGCATAACGCAGCCAAATCCGATTCCGCACCGAACCACAAGGCCTTTTCCGGGGCCTGAATGGAGATTCGAACATTGTGCCTGAACTCCCGGCGGAACATGAGAAAGGAACACATATCCCGTATAAAAACGGAAACGTCAAGATAACGTTCATCCGAGCGTACAAATCCTGCAGGAATACGGCGCACAACCTGCAGGCTGTGCAGCAGTCTCTGCTCGCCTTCCTTGATCTCACCCAGGCAATCATCAATCCTGCGTAATCCGGGTACATATTCCGAGGTTGCCGTCTCCAGCATCTTACGTACCTGACGCTGCGCATGCTGCCGCGGATAGCTAATCCGGCAAATATCGTTTTTTAAATCATGCACAAGTCCGCTGGTATTCTGCCCTACTTCGATAAATACATGGTTGGCATCTATCTGGCGGTACAGTTCTGCATTGTTGCTTTCCAGCTGACGACTCATAATATGATAGCGAAAGATCTGAAAAACAAGATATCCGAGCAGCACCAGATAGGACCCGGTAGAGTTAAAGAATCCATCAAACTGAAGAATAGAGCTTGTTTCGATAATAAGAATGGCAAAGGTGATACCCGCAAGCAGTTTGACTCCGCGGCGATTCTGCATGAGACCGTAGGTATCCGCAAACAGGAAGGACAACACCATTACCATAGCGCCTTCCATCCCGCCTATGCCCCGGATTCCAGCCATAAACGCACCGGCTGCGAACATCACAAATACCTGCACAATGCGACTGCGTACAGAGGTAAATACTGCGGTAGAAAGAAAAAAGGCTGCGCATATCCAAAGAATCATGCCGGCTTGCGGATGAAAAACATCACGCTGAATCATCTCATATCCGACATCCATCCAGCCCAGCAGGAAGAAACTGAAGCCAAGAATAATACCGGCTTTCTGAGAAAGCTCAAGCTCATGAAATCGAAACAGACTCTGCCATACCATAGACCCCTATAGTAACCCTTTGCACAATCAAATTCCAGAGATTCACAAGATATTTATCGGCTTGCCTTACCCATGCAGTTCGCATACTATGTCCTTATGAAAAACGATATACACGCCGGAAAATCACCCGTCGTTCAATTCACGAACGTTGATTTCTTTTATCCTCCGGTACCAGATGAACCGGAGGTTCCTCATGATGAAACCGCCGCCTCCAATCCTGATGAGATTAACCAGGTTTTTCACAATCTTACTATTGAGGTCCCTGCCGGTATTACCAGTCTGGTAGGGCAAAACGGTACCGGAAAGTCTACCTTTATGCTGCTGGCAGGAGCACGACTCTTCCCTGCTGCAGGTACCGTATACACCATGGGAATAGACACGGAACGGTTCAGGAACAGTCATCTGGATCCGGAACGGGAAGAAGAGCGGAATCGGTTAATCTCGCTGGTATACCAGAATATGGAATTTGAAACGGACGCTCCGATAGGCGAGCTGTTTGAATTTGTGTATGAAAACGGCTACCGGGAGCAAAAACCGGGTGAGCTGCTGCAGACAATTATTTCCAAACTGGAACTGCGAGAGGATTTACATCACAAGACGCAGGACTTGAGCAAGGGACCGCATCAGCGTGCGATAATCGGATTCAGTCTGTTATATGGGTCACCTCTGGTGATTATGGACGAGCCGGTCTTTGCGCTGGAGGATTCACGAAAGGAACGCGTGTTTCAGTTTGTTACCGAATTTGCTCGAGACGACAAAATATCCTTGTTGTATTCGGCACATGAACTGCATCTGTCGGAAAAATACTCGGATAACGTTATGCTGTTTCATAAACAGGGGCGTATTGATGTAGGCCCGACCGAAGAAATGCTGCAGCGGGAGCGAATCGAAGAAGCGTATCAGGTTCCCCTTGCACTGCTGTACCGGAAGGAACAGCTTTATCGGGAAACCTTGCAAAGTTCAGCCGGGCAGTAAACCATACACAGCGGAACATTATGAACCCCGCGAGGAATGGAGTCGGGTACCACCGCTTTCAGCAGGATATCACGCCGTCTGTTGTGAATGCCGCTGCCCAGTTTGGAAGCAGAGAATTCCACTAGCGGCAGAGTTTGCTCGTGTAATGCTCCATCCACCAAAAGCGGGGTTCGCAGCTCTCCGGATTTCATGCCGCCGTATGCACACAGTGCCAATACCATTGCGTCGGTAACATCATCCCGCTGCGCTCGGACATCCCGCCCCCAATTATGCCAGGCTGCGTGAAAAGCATCCACAGCTCCCGGCAGGGCCTCTTCCAGGATATTCAACCGCTGATCCACACCTTCCTGTGTACGTTTCGAAGCCAGTCGGATACCGGAATGCGATGTGCCGGTGTGCAGCAGTCGGAACACCGTCTCCGGATGTGCCTCCAGCAATGTTCCCACAATACCCGGCACCATACTCAAAACAGCCTGGATTTGTTTGATGCGGTACACCAGATTCCATGCCTGCTTCGTAATTGACTTGCCCAGCGCCTCTTTATTGACTGCAACCCCCGCCACATAATCCGGTGCATACACAGCCTCGTATACCGGGGTTGGAAACACCGACCCCACATACCGACCGCCGTTCACCACCCGCTCGCGCAGCAATCGACGGACAGCAGCCTCTCGATGCACAGCCGCCTCGGCCGAGACGCCGTCAGCGCCAATTACATCCCGTGATACAAGACCTACCGGCATGTCGATAAGCGACAAACGATTATTTACGATATACTCTACCAGGGCCGAGGGGACAAACACCTCATCGGCAGATATCTTCGAGTCATATGGACTGTGCACAAAATCAAGCTCCCAACGGGCACCTTGAGTAATCCGGGCAATCACCCATCCGCCGGAAGCAGCATCAATACCTGTTACACCACTCATACAACCCAAACTATAGATCAAAACGACCAATAACACCAGCTTAACCCTTAATGATAAACCGGCAGCTTGCCTGTTCGCCGGCCTGTCTGGCGGCACGCCTGCCTGCCAAGAACCGGCCATATCTTGACAGGGCGATGCCCGTGTGCTACATTCTCCACCTGTTCATGCCACAGCAGATGGCAGCAGAAACGGGCTGTAGCGCAGCGGTTAGCGTACAAGTCTGGGGGACTTGGGGTCGGCGGTTCGAATCCGCCCAGCCCGATTGAACGTAAATCCTTACTCCACATGGAGTAAGGATTTTTTATTGCCCTGGCGATTTGAGCGTCAAAACTGGTCTGAGATTTTTCCTGAGATTTTTATTACACTTGTCGTAGTACAGGAGGGAATTCAGGTATGAGCAGACAACCGTTTTCACTGCAGAAGCGCAAAACGAAAAAAGGACATGTCTATTATGTTCAGTTCTGGCTGGAAGACGATGAACGCTACACCACCGCCAAAAGTACCGGGCAGAGTAATAAAACCGCAGCCACCCGCTGGGCAATCGAGTTCCTGAACAGCGGTGGCCTGGTTACCAAAAAGAACATAACCCTGGCGGAGTTCTGCCGCGGATTTTTTCTGGAGGAGGGAGAGTACGCCCGCTATGAACGCTCACGCGGCAAAAGCATCGGCACGACGCACCTGAACCACCAGACCGCCTATCTGAATAATCACATTCTTCCAGCCCTG
>CAZANF010000185.1:0-6100 GCA_964486425.1 uncultured Spirochaeta sp.
GCCATAGAAAAAAGGCCGCCTGGGAAAGGCCCATGGCCATAAACAAAATGACAAATGCGCTGTCGGTAAAGACATTCCAGTAGTCGGATTCGAGAACCTCCCGCGCCTTACCTACGAATACTGTTTGAAAAGGCCCTCCGCGACGGTGGTGAAAATTGGATACCCATAAAACCATCTCAATCTGTGACTTATCCGGTACAAATTGCACGACCTTCGGCAGATATCCGGGCCGGGGTTCCGGAGTAAGGAGGTAGATACCTATGAACAGGAGAAGAAAGATCAAGGCATAGAGGGAGATTCGGGTATTTGATGATTTGAACATTGCTGTTTTTTTCATTTTCTGATGCCCGTATACGGTTGCTGTATATTACCTGAACCGAGTGATTATGAACAGTTAAGCCGGAAAAGGCGGCCGGTGCCGTTCTTGGAACCAAGGTACTAATGGATTATCCCCTACCATATCCTGCTGGTCTGCAGTCGGCTGTGACGATATTCAAGGATCTCTGTCTGGAGCAGGCCGGTATGCTGCCGGTGGGTTATCGCTCCCCCGGAAGTCGGAGTAATGGCGAATCAGGGTTCATACGAGTAATTTTTGCTTGGCAGTTCGCTGAAGCCCCCGTTACACTGGTAGCTAGGAGTACATATGTCGAAGATATACCATGTTTCCATGCAGGGATCGGATATGGGGTCCGGATCCGAGTCGGAGCCTTTCCGTACCATCAGCAAGGCTGCCGCAGTCGCCGAGGCCGGAGACAGTGTGGTTGTCCATGCCGGCGAGTATCGTGAGTGGGTAAAGCCTCGCAACGGGGGCCGGAGCCGGACACGTCGGATTATCTACCGGGCTGCGGATGGGGAGCATGTCGTTATCAAGGGTTCCGAGCGGATTCAGGACTGGCAGCCGGCAGCTGGAGCTGATGCAGCAGCATCAAACGGCGAGGATACGGTGTGGAAGGTTACCCTGCCGAACAGCTTCTTTGGCGACTATAACCCCTACTGCGTTGAGATTCGCGGCGACTGGCTGTTCGATCCGGACTATCCCCGACACACCGGGGATGTGTATCTGAACGGTATGTCGTTTTATGAGGCCGGCAGCTACGAACAGCTGCTGAATCCGGAGATTCGCACCGAGGTAGTGGATAACTGGACCCAGGTAACGGTGCCGGTGCATAACCCGGAGCAGACAAGGTATCTCTGGTATGCCGAGGTCGATGGTGAGCACACCACCATCTACGCCAATTTTCATGACCATGATCCCAATCAGGAGCTGGTCGAGATCAACGTCCGCAAATGCTGCTTTTACCCAGAAAAAACGGGACGGAACTACATTACCGTTCAGGGCTTTGAGATGTGTCATGCGGCAACCCCGTGGACCCCGCCTACCGCAGATCAGCCCGGGCTGTTGGGTGTTCACTGGAGCAAGGGCTGGATTATCGAGGATAATATAATCCACGACTCCAAGTGCAGCGGCATCAGTATCGGAAAGGAAATCTCCACCGGGCACAACTACCGTACCGATCGCCGGGATAAACCGGGCTATCAATACCAGCTGGAGTCGGTGTTTCATGCCGAACAGATTGGCTGGAGCAAGGAGCGCATCGGCTCCCATATTATCCGCAACAACACCATCTACGACTGCGGTCAGAACGGGATTGTCGGTCATCTGGGCTGTGTATTCAGCCGGATTCACCATAATCATATCTACGCTATTGCCCTGAAACGGGAGTTCTACGGCCATGAGATCGCCGGCATCAAGCTGCATGCAGCTATTGATGTCCAGCTGTACAGCAACCGCATCCACGACTGCTCGTTAGGTACATGGATGGACTGGCAGACGCAAGGTACCCGCATCAGCCGCAGCCTGTACTACCGCAACAATCGCGACCTGTTTATTGAGGTCAGTCATGGTCCCTATGTGGTGGATCACAATATTCTGGCCTCCGGGTATGCCCTGGACAACTTCGCCCAGGGCGGAGCGTATGTGAATAATCTTGTTGCCGGCAAAATGGTACATCGCAAGGTGCTGAACCGCGCCACCCCGTATCATCTTCCGCACAGTACCCGGGTTGCCGGCTATGCCCTGGTGTACGGTGGCGATGATCGCTTCTACAACAATCTGTTTATCGGGAGGGAAGGTATCAGCGGGGTCTTGCCCGGGGACGATGAATCCATGCATGGCGTGGGCACCGCGCATTTTAACGGCTATACCGCATCGCTGGCTGAGTATATCGAAGCTGTCCATCAAAAACCCGGGGATGTGGAGCGTTTCGAGCGCATTGAACAGCCGGTCTATATTGATCACAACCTGTATCTGAACGGGGCTGCGGCGTTCGAAGGTGAACAGCAGAATGTGGTTGACAGCAGTTTCAACCCCGATTTCTGTATCGTCGAGGATGGCGAATACGTGTATCTGGAGTGTACCCTGCCCGACAGGTTTGCCGGGCTGCAGGGGCTTGTTCGCGGCACCGGCAGCCTGCCGCGGGCCAGGATTGTCGACGCCGACTTCGAAAACCCCGACGGCAGCGATCTCCTGCTGGATACCGACCTGCTCGGGCGTCAGCATTCGGGTGACGGTGCATTGCACACCACCGTCGGACCAATTCTGGAGCTGAAGCCGGGCCGTAACAAGCTGCGGATCTGGTGACACCGGTGCAGCAGCTCACCATGAAACCCGGAAAGTCGATCTGGTATGTAATGCTGATCTCCTTGCTGGTTGCATCCTGTAATATGTTTGTAGACGAATCGCAGCAAGGCAGGGTGTTTTACCTGGATCCGGTCGCTGGAAGCCTGGATGGCGACGGCAGCCGCAGCGCCCCATGGCCCGATCTGGAGACCTTTTTGGCGGCAGATCTCATTCGGACCCATCACTACACCAGCTACCCGTGGTCCGAGGACAGCCCGATTATTCTGGTACACCCCGACGCTCCGGTTCAGGCAGGGGATACCCTGAGACTGCTCCCGGGACACCACGGCAGCATTGATATATGGGAGTCCTACAATGTGAGTCCGATAACCATAGAGGCGGAACAGCGGCATGCGGCCATGGTTTCACAGCTGCACATCAATTCCTCCTCCGGTTTTATTATACGCGGCCTTACCGTTCGACCGGACGTTGGCGCTGAGCCGGGCTATGCATCATTGGTTCGCGTTTCCGGGCATAACTGGCGCGGACCGGCCCATGACGTATTGGTTGAGGATTGTTATGTCTACTCGACCGAGGACTCATCCGGCTGGAGCAAGGAAGACTGGAACACCCGGGCCTTTAGCGGGATTAGTGCTAACGGTGACTTTATTCGCATTGTGGATAATGAGCTGCGAAACGTAAACTTCGGAATCACCTATACGGGTAATTTTGGTATCGTACAAGGCAACACAATCGCCAATTTTGCGGGTGATGGTATGCGGGGTATAGGGAACGATCTGCTTTTCGAGGGCAATCTGGTAATGGATAACTACAATGTAAACGGGAATCACGATGACGGCTTTCAGTCCTGGTCTCTCGGCGATCGTGGACAGCCTCCCCGCGAGCGGGTTGTGCTGCGCGGCAACACCATAATCAACAATACCGATCCGGACCGGCCCTTTCAGGGTGGTCTGCAGGGTATCGGCTGCTTTGATGGATTCTTTATAGACTGGGTTGTGGAGAACAACCTGGTAATTGTGGATCACTGGCATGGGATAACCTTCTCCGGGGCCATAGGGGTGGTGGTGCGAAACAACACGGTTGTAGATCCCGGATTCAATCGCGCACGGGCTCCATGGATTCGTATTAGTGCTCACAAGGACGGGCGGCCCTCGCATGATTGCCGGATCCAGAACAACATTGCTCACGCATTTTCTCTGCCGGAGGCCTATGGAACTGCAACCCACAACATCCAGATAAGCAGTCAGGATATGCTGCAGGAACTCTTTCGTGATCCTGGTGCCCGTGATTTCCGCCTGAAAAAAGGTTCTGCAGCGATTGATGCCGGGCGTACCGCAGACAGGGCCGTAAGGGATATCGAGGGAATCTTCAGACCCAGGGGGCAGGGGGTTGATGTTGGAGTCTATGAAAGCTTCTGATCTTGTCTAAAAATATATACATATACCAATCATGCCGTTGTTGCCCAGTCCCAGATTAAGATCCCACCACATATCATCTTTTACAATACTGGTTTCGCCGGCGACGCTGGTTGTGGTGCTGGGCCAGTTTCCTTGTAACCTCAGCTGGTACTCGGCGAACAGGCTTATGGTTTCATGCAGTCGCAGTTCCAGACCGACCAGGGGACCAATTTCAACCATGCGTATGGTATCCCTTACCCAGTCGTCACCGGACTGTTCAACTGTCTTCTCTACACGGGAAAGAAACCTCGCCGCTCCGCCAAGATACGGGCTGACGGTTTCCTCGCTCAGGTGCCATTCAAATACCGCCCCCAGTCCCCATTGGGAATAAGTGGGGCCCTCCTGGTTTTTCCTGATCGAAAGCAGAGTTAAGGCGCGGACCGACCACATATCCTGTCCAAGTTTTATCCCCAGTCCCCCCTGGTAGTCATGTATCTCCAGCGGCAGGGGACCGGTATTAATGAGGAACCCTTTGTGCCATTGAGTTTCCTCTTGTGCCGACACCGACAGCAGGGATGTACATGCAAGTACCCCGGCTATAATACAGACAAGAAATCGATTCTTCATTATTTTCTCCGTTTTTTCGAGTGTTGCGAATACATCTCCCTGAATTATAGCATTAATTATACTTAAGTCTCATGATTTGTTGCAAAATATCTATTTGACATTTATGTAAACAATGTATATAAAGTAAACATGGGTGTAAAGGAGCGGCGTGATCGTCAAAAACAGGAACTGCGAAGACTGATTATTACCGCTGCCGGTAACCTGGTAGCAAAACATGGACATGAACAGCTGACAATGCGCAGCCTTGCGAAAGCAATTGAGTATTCTCCTCGCACAGTCTATCTGCATTTCAAGGACAAGGATGCTTTACTACAGGGCATTGTCGAATATGGCTTTGAGAGTACGCTGGAATTACAACGCCGGAAACCAAAACATGACCAGCTTCCCCCGGAGACGCGCATGCGGGAACGCTTGCGTGCTCATATTGAAACCGCCCTTGCCAACGCCAATATGTATCGCGTTATAGTCAGCCTGATGCTCGAAAAGAATCATCCCCCCGGACCGGCACAGCGCCAAATTCTAAAACAGGTAAATACCAGCTTGATGGAGTTTGCACCTGAGGCCTCTCACGAGAGAATTGATACTGCTGTGTTGGTACTCATGTCCTCCCTGCGCGGGTTCACCATTTCCCTAATCAATGCCCACGAAAGCGGGCAGGCAATGGATCCGAGTGAATTTATAGACCATTTTGTGGAGTTTGCAGTCAATGGACTGCGCAGCACCCTGACACAATAAAGTACCCTGGAGGACTCTAATGAAAAAACCTTTATACCGCATACTGATTCAATGCATTTTTCTTCTGTCGCTTGTGACCATGTTTGCAGCATGCAGCATCGGTGAGGCATTGAGAGAAGCTGAGGCCGCAAAGAATCTTGAAATCACCACACCGCCGTTACATGATATTCCGGACGGCAGTTATCAAGGCTCTTACTCGGCAGGGTTAACCTCTGCAAGCGTAGAGGCAACGATGACTGAAGGCCGAATAAGTGACATGAGGCTGATAGAGCATAATCATGGTCGTGGCGGGGATGCCGAGACCATTATTGATGCAATACTGCAGGAGCAAAGCCTGGACATTGCTGCCGTTAGTGGAGCTACTGTAAGCAGCAAGGTAATCCTGAAATCTGCTGAATTAGCGCTCACCTCCCGTGCTCGGTGAAATGCGCAAGTAGACAATATGGCCTTCAGAAAGCTCATTCGCGGCACCAGCCGGGCAATACTGGCTTCATATGATCACTCATCCAGAGATTTCATAAGGCCAATGATCGACTTCATTGACCATGATACACAAACCTATAGAAGTGGGGTATGATTTGCCTCAATGAATAAAAAATCAATGGAAAACCTGAGACTGGAAAAAATTCCTGCGCGCAATGCTTTACTGGAGCTTATCCTGCTGGCTGATCCTTCCGAGGAAAAGGTACTTTCGTATCTC
>CAZANF010000186.1:0-6086 GCA_964486425.1 uncultured Spirochaeta sp.
CATGAAGCCTTTGAAATACGGTATATTCAGCGTTCCGGTGAGGTGAGGTCGGCGATACTTCGCGGCGGAAGGGTCGATTCAGAGGAGCAGCACGATAGGCCTGACTTTATGGTGGCGATTTTCCAGGACATAACCGAAATGAAACGAGCTGAACAGGAGGCAAAAAAGCAGGAGCAGCTGCTTATTCAGGCGGAGAAGCTTGCCGCCCTGGGCGAGCTTTCGGCGGGCATGGCCCATGAAATCAATCAGCCGCTCACAGGCATCTCCATGGCTGCCGACAACCTGCAGTTTCTGGCATCCGGACAAATTCCCGGGAAACAACTGAATGCGGCTTATGTGCAGGAGAAAACCGATCACATGCATAGCTACATAGACCGTATCCGGTCAATCATTGAACATGTGCGGACATTTTCCCGTGAACAACTGCAAGAACACAGATCCCCTTTTTCAGTACAGACCGCAGTACAGAATGCACTATCGCTGATCAGCTCGCAGTATCGCGGGAATGGAATCGAACTGGTCTCCGAGTATCAGGAAACCCCGATGGTTGTCGGAAATCTGTATCGTCTGGAACAGGTTATTTTGAATCTGCTCACGAATGCCAGAGATGCAGTAAATGACCGTGCGGCAAAAAACGAGGATGGATACCGTCCACAGATTGCAATCAACATTACTGCCGGGTACACAAGCGATAATTTCAAATCAGCTTGTATTACTATCTCCGACAACGGAATAGGGATTCCGGACGATCAGCAGCAGCAGGTTTTCAATCCGTTTTACACTACAAAGCCGGTTGACAAGGGAACAGGGCTCGGGCTCTCAGTTGCCTATGGAATAGTGCAGGAGATGGGTGGTACCATTGAGCTGGACAGCAGGCCTGGTTATGGCACAACCGTAACGGTTTGCATTCCGTCGCTGGAGGAATAATGCTGAATGTACTGATTCTTGATGATGAGGGGATAATCCGGACGGAGGTGAATGAATTCCTCACCAATGTCGGGTACTCGGTATTCGAAGCGGAACGCCCGTCGCTGGCTATTGCTGCGCTTCAGCAGCATGAGATTGATATTGTTATACTGGATATCAGGCTGCCGGAGAAGGATGGGGTAGAGGTGCTGCAGGAAATAAAATCGAAGTTTCCAACTACCGAAGTTATTATGATAACCGGACACGGGGACAGCGAAACTGTTCTGCGCTGCATGAAGCTTGGGGCAT
The DNA here is from genome assembly GCA_964486425.1 of uncultured Spirochaeta sp. Taxonomy (GTDB): domain Bacteria; phylum Spirochaetota; class Spirochaetia; order DSM-27196; family DSM-8902; genus Spirochaeta_B. The sequence continues at coordinate 1,216 of CAZANF010000186.1, forward strand.
TTGATTTTTTCCACAAACCGATTCGGCTTATGGAAATTCGGGCAGCAATCGAGCGGACCCAGCGATTCATATCATTACAGACCAAACTGAAATATCTGGAGCGGCGGTTTGATGCGGTCGGCACCGAGCTGCAGCGGAGCATCGCCGACATTGTCGGCAGCAGTGAGGCTATTCGTCGGGTAATCGATGTTACCCTGAAGGCTGCCGCGGCTCAGGATACCTCCGTGCTAATTACCGGAGAGAGCGGCTGCGGGAAGGAACTGGTTGCCCGGGTACTCCATTATGCCAGTTCCCGCAGTAACGCCCCGTATATGCCGGTAAATTGCTCAGCTATACCCGACACCTTAATCGAGAGCGAGTTTTTCGGACATCGCAAGGGAGCGTTCACCGGTGCCATTGAGGATAAACCAGGGTATTTCGAGGCGGCGGAGGGGGGAACCCTTTTTCTGGATGAAATTGGTGATATGCCCCTCCAGGCACAGACAAAATTACTGCGGGTACTCGAAGAGCGGCGCGTGAAGCGTATCGGCGGAACGAGGGAGATAGAAGTAGACTTGCGAGTGATAGCCGCGACGAATCAGGATTTGCCTGTATTAATCGAGGAGAAGCTCTTTCGTGGTGATCTCTACTACCGGATCAATACCATTGAAATCCGGATTCCTCCCCTGCGTGAACGGCTGGAGGACCTTGAGGAACTGGTGCAGCATTTTATTCATGAATTTAATCCTCGCTTCCGCAAGCGGGTTACCGGTATAACCACCGAAGCCCTTGAGCAGCTCAGGAGATATGATTTTCCGGGAAATATCCGCGAGTTGAAGGGTATGATCGAGCGGGCGATGATTTTAAGCCGTGGTTCCATTCTGGAAAGGGAGGATATAGCACTGCCGGCATTACAGCAGGATTCCCGTGAGGATTCCCCGGAATCCTCAAAACCCGCCGGGCAAATTCCGGCATTTAGCGCAGAGGAAAGCTTTTCTTCGCAGCTTGCCGCAGTCAAGGACCTGGATATCGATCTGGTAGAGGATTTCGAGCGAGCCCTGCTGGAAGAAGCTTTGCGCCGCTGCAAGCATAATAAATCGAAGACTGCACAGCTTCTGAATATTTCGATTCATGCCCTGGGAAGGCGCATGCGTCGCCTTGCAATGCAGTAGACGCAGCGTATAGCTGCCGCAGAATCATTCAATTCCTGCAGCATATGCCGCTAATCCGATGAGCTCCCGGACTGCAATGGTGGTATTTCGCAATTGGTTGATCCCGGGTAAAAATGACTGGAACATCAAGGGAGCCCGGACCGCTTTATAGTCTACAGGAACAGGCACAACCGTGCCGGGATAGTCTCGAAAACTGTACATCGCACGCGGCATGTGATACGCACTGGTAATCAGCAGTATTCGTGGGTGCCGGTCCTGCTGCCTCAGCATTTTTTCAACCTCATGGGCATTCTCGGCGGTGGTTTTGCTGCCGGATTCCAGAGATACCATGTCCGGATCTATGCCCATGCCTTCGAGCCAGTCAGCCGCATGTTCAGCCTCCGAACGGTTTGTTTCCCGATCATAGACTATGCCGCCGCTGACTACTATCGGAGCTCCGGTTTTGAGATGCAGCATAGCACCCCCGGAAAGTCTGGCAACAGCGGTCGGGGATAGTCCGATTCCATTGGGATCACCGGGGACAGTCCCTGCACCAAGTACAACGATTATGTCTTCTTGTGTGAAATCATTGATCCTGCCGTTGTTGAAATGAATGGCCTGATATCGATCTTCAAGGTTGCGCAGCAGGATACCCGCTGCAGCCTCAGTTGAGGCTGCGTAGAATATGCATGCCGATACAGCAAACAGGAAAATAATAATTCCGCGGCGGCGAACCACGGCAGCCAGTATGCACCCTGCCGTCAGGGTAAGCAGGATGATGCCCGGGGGCAAGATAAAGGCTTCTATGATATCCTGAAGTATGCGCATGATTTTGTATCGGCATACATATGCCGAACTGTTAGACCGTAGGCAGAAGCTCGGTGAGGTAGTGCAGAAATTCCTTCCGGCGACGGGATGTTGAGGCGTATACCGGACCAAAAACGATCGAATCGCTCAGTGCTGTTCCGCAGAAATCCGCAATCGTGGACCATATTGCAACCGATCTTTCCGCACACTTTTTGGGGTCACTGTCGGTAGTTATAACCGGAACGATTGTTTTATGTGTCCAGAGCTCATGGACCTTCTTTGATCCGTCATCAGCAAATCTGTAGGCGATTTCCGGTCTCAGTATACGATCAAGGAACCCCTTTAGAATCGCAGGTGGGCCGCCCCACCATTCAGGATATACAAAAACGATACGGTTTGCCTTTTCCATGGCCGAGATGTATTCCTGTGCGAGATTTTCCCAGGGGAATCGTCGCCGCAGTTCATCAAGTGTCAGAACCGGTGAAAACCCGTCGCGGTAAAGATTGATTATCCGGGCTTCTGGAAGGCATTCTGCCGCAGTCATACCGATAGAACTGCAGAAGCTGTCGGGATCAGGATGTGCCTGGACAATTATCGACTCCATCCGTATATTGTAGCACGAAGATTATCATGTCTCCATTATCAACTCATGCAGTTGCGCCTTGAAAAAGCATCGAGACGGACTTTTCATTTCTTCATCAATTTGGTAATATAGTGATGGTACTATACAGTAATTTGACCGGGAGGCCATATGATTTCCAAAGCAGAATGCCTGGATGCACTTCGAGAGGTAGTTGATCCTGAGATTGGCATCAATATAGTAGACGTAGGACTGGTGTATCGGGTGGAGCCGAAGGAAGATAGTATTGAGGTTGACTTTACCCTTACGTCGCCCGGCTGTCCACTTGCCGATACAATCATGCAGGATATCCATGACAGCCTGCAGAAGGCCGCCGGTGATGATATTGAGATTAAAACCGAACTGGTATGGAACCCTCCATGGAGTATCGAATTTCTCAGCGAAGAGGCCCGTCTGGAGCTGGGCTACCCCATATAAACAACAATATAACTAGGAGAATTACTACTATGAAAATACAGATTAAAGGCCTGACAGCCAGAATCGAAGACACTCCAATCCTGAACGGCATTGATCTCGAGATGGAAAGCGGAAAAATTCATGCCTTGATGGGCCCGAACGGTTCCGGCAAAAGTACTTTATCGAATGTGATATTCGGGAATCCCTCCTATGAGGTTACCGGCGGCGAGGTTCTGGTGGACGGGGTAAATATTCTCGATATGGAACCTCACGAGCGAGCCCGACTTGGTCTCTTTCTGGCCTTCCAGTATCCGGTTGAAATACCCGGTGTCACTGTGGGGCGCTTTTTGAAGCGTGCTGTAGAGATCCGCCGTGAGGCTATGGGGCTTTCAATCAGCGCCAAGGATTACATCAAGGAGCTTCGTGCCGCAATGAACTTCCTTGAAATAGATCAGCAGTTCATCAACCGATACTTGAATCAGGGCTTTTCGGGCGGTGAAAAGAAGCGTATGGAAATTATGCAGATGATGCTGATGCAGCCGAACTTTGCGGTGCTGGATGAAACAGACTCCGGGCTGGATATTGATGCACTGCAGATTGTTTCCAAGGGTGTCAACAAGCTTCGCAGCAGCAATTTCGGGGCATTGATTATCACTCACTATCAGCGAATTTTGAATTATATTCGCCCCGATTATGTGCATATTATGTATCAGGGCCGGATAGTGACCTCCGGCGGAGAGGATTTGGTGACTACCCTGGAAGAGAAGGGGTATGACTGGGTGAAGCAGCAGTACGGAATCAAGGAGGAAGTATGAGCGAAGCACCGCAGAATATAGATCTGGGAGAATACCAGCACGGATTTTCATATCCGGACCGGTCGGTATATAAATCGGAAAAAGGGCTGCGGGAGGATGTTGTTCGGACTATCTCGCAGCATAAAGAAGAACCGGAATGGATGCTTGAGTTCCGGCTTCGGTCTCTTCAGGCCTTTCAGCAGAAGCCTATGCCGAACTGGGGCGGTGATTTATCCGACATCGATTTTGATGAGATTGTCTACTATGCTACTTCGACAGAGGAATCCAAGAGGAGCTGGGATGATCTTCCCGAGGATATCAAAAAAACCTACGACAGACTTGGAATCCCGGAAGCCGAACAGAAGTTTCTAGCCGGTGTCGGGGCCCAGTATGATTCCGAGATTGTATACCATAGTATACAGAAGGAGCTCGAGGACAAGGGGGTAATCTTCTGTTCACCGGAAGAAGCAGTTCAGAAGCATCCCGAGCTGGTCAGGAAGTATTTCGGTACGATAATCCCGTATAACGATAATAAGTTTGCTGCACTGAACAGTGCTGTATGGTCGGGGGGGAGTTTTGTATATATTCCTCCCGGGGTAAAAGTGGATGTACCCCTGCAGGCATATTTCCGCATTAACTCGGAGAGTTTCGGTCAGTTCGAACGAACCCTTATAATTGCCGATGAAGGCAGTTTTGTGCATTACATTGAAGGCTGTACCGCGCCGATTTACACCAAAGACAGTCTGCACAGTGCTGTTGTCGAGATTGTTGCGCTGGAGGGCGCCCGGGTCCGCTACAGCACTATTCAGAACTGGTCTACGGATGTGTACAACCTGGTTACCAAGCGTGCTGTGGCACACAAGAATGCGACGGTTGAATGGGTGGACGGTAATCTGGGCAGCAAGCGAACCATGAAATATCCCGCAGTATATCTTATGGGCGAGGGTGCGCATGGCGAGGTGCTGTCGATCGCGTTTGCAGGCAAAAACCAGGAACAGGACACCGGAGCCAAAATGGTACATGCTGCCGACAATAGGAGCTCGGTGGTTACCAGCAAATCGATCAGCAAGGAAGGGGGTACCGCCAAGTATCGCTGTCTGCTCA
>CAZANF010000187.1:0-4326 GCA_964486425.1 uncultured Spirochaeta sp.
GGTCAAAGCCCGGCGGTATTTAGTGGTGCCGGTCCGCGGCAGACGGTTTCAGCTCTCGCCCTGTTGGCTGCGCTGCCGCTTGAGCATCATCTGCATCTCGCGGATTTCCTTGAGCTTGGCATCGACCTCAGTCTGATTCTCGGGATTGTATTTTTTGGGCGCCCAGAGGAAGTGAAAACTCAGTGCCCCGTTTTTGGTAACGGCGGCATGATGCACGCGATGAGCGTTCAGGATGCGGCGCAGATAGCGGTTTTTGGGTTTGAATTTCAGCCGCCGAATACGACCGTGATACATAATATCGTGAAAGGTGAAGTAGCCGATGCCGTACAGACCGACCCCGAACCCTGCGGCGGCCATGGGTTGCCAGCCGTTCCGCAGCCCGAAGAATATCAGCACAAAGGAAAGGGTGGCGAAGAACAGGGCATAGAGGTCGTTCTTCTGAAAGCGGTGGCTGCTGCCGTTGTGATGATCATAATGCAGACACCACCCGTACTTGTGCATGACGTGCTTGTGGGTAAGCATCGCCACAAATTCCATGGCGACCGCGGCAGCAAGGAAGGCGACGATATTAAGGGCGATTGTTATTATTGGTTCCATACATAGTATAGTATACGTATACTTTACCCTGGAGCGAACAGCATGAGCGAGAAAATACCAGGTTCGGCAGATCCGTACACCTATTTCGCGGAGTTCTACGATATCGGCTGGTCCGCCTATGCCGAGTATTGCCGGGATGTGGTTCTTGCGGCCGAGGAATCGGCTGCGCGCCCGTTTCGCCGGGTCTGTGATGCAGCCTGCGGAACCGGAGTGCTGCTGGAGCTGCTGCGGGAATCCTGGTCGGATCCGGACGCAGCCGGCAAATCTTCCGAGCGTACTTTGCTGGGTTTTGATATTTCGGCCGAGATGCTGCAGCGCGCCCGGGAGCGGCTGCTGCCGGAAGACAGCCGCATGGCGCGGGTACAGCTGAAGATGGGGGATCTTCGCGGTTCGTTCCCGTTTCATGGGCCGATTGATCTGGTAACTTGCATGCATGATTCGCTAAATTACCTGCAGGATTCGGATGATCTGCTGCAGTTTTTTACCAGGGTGCGGTGGGTACTGGCTCCGGATGGGGTGTGTATTTGCGATATAAATACCCCGAAACTGTACCGAATGGCTGCGGGGAAGGCCCAGGATTACCTGTTGAACGGCAAGCAGATTCACGAGACCCTTGAGTACCGGGAGCAGGAGAACCTCGGGATCACCCGGATTACATTTCCCCCGGGGACGGAGGTCCATGTCCAGCGAGCATATACAACAGAAGAGGTTGAGGAACTGCTTTTTCGTGCCGGGTTGTTTTTGAGTGACGAGATTGAGGTAGAGGACGAGTCCGCACGGGCTGCATCCGGCAGCTCCGCAGGCAGCGGGAAGGTTGTGTATGTGGCTGTAAAGGCATAGCCATATCTGAATATGCCGGTGGCCCGGTATGGACTCGGCATTTATTGCCGCAGGGAATATACTGTAAACATGATTTGTATCAAATTGAAGACGATGATCAGTGTTCTGGCACTGTCTGTCGCAGTACTGCTTCCGCTAGCGGCCCAGCAGACGCCCCAGGCAGAAGGGGCGGCGATCTATGAGCCTTTGCTGGTTGAAGACTTCGGGTATCGCCTGGATCCGCCGTCAGGCTGGCTGCTAACCGACGCCGAAGAAATGCGGCTGTTAAGCTTTGCCAATCCGGCGGGGACTGCCGTGGTGCAGGTTCTGGCATACGAGGACCGTGAGTTCGACGGCCCCGAGGCTATGCTGGAGATGCTGACCGAACAGCTTGGGGCCGAGGTTATCGGTGATACCGGATTCTCCTATGCCGGGCGCGACAGTATTCTGGCGGACATGAGCTTTGCTGCCGGACCCCAGTCCGTACGCGGGTATGCTTTGCTGATTAATGATCCGCTGTATCCGGTAATTGCACTGGGCTATATCCAGGAGAATGAGTACGAAATCTACCACGACTTTATTGTGTCCTTTCTCGATTCGCTGTCCCTCGACGGGAGCGGAGACGGCTTGCCGGGACCCATGAGTCAGTTTGTAAACCCGTTTCTCCCCGGGAAACGGGGTATGAGTCCTGAAAGCATACCCTTCAGTCTGGAACTGCTGGGGACGGAGCAGGAGATTATGATTGATCCCCTGCAGGCGGATGCCTCGCAGGTGGTTATTGACCGTGAAGCACGGCTGTTAACCGCGTATGCGGGCGACAAGGCCCCGCGCGAACTGCAGGAGATCGCGTGGGAGCGATTTTTCCGCATGATCTACCGTGACGCCTATGCCCGGCTGACCCCGGTTGCCGATGCCTGGCGCAGTGCGGTCCGCGAGACCGAGCTGGATCGGGAAGAGCTGCCTGCAAAGGTGCTGACATGGCTGCAGGGGTATGAATATGACCGCCGCGGCGGGGTGTCCGATTTTCTGAATCCCATTGATACCATGTATAAGAACGAGGGTGATTGTGACTCGCTGGTGCTGCTGTATGCGACCGTGCTGGATCAGCTGGGCTTCGATACCATCATGATGGTGAGCACGGTACATGGCCATGCCCTGGCCGGGGTCGATACACCGGGAGCAGGAGCGCGATTTCCGTTTGCGGAGCGTGAGTGGCTGGTGGCCGAACTGACAGCCCCGGTTGATCTGGGATTGATTGAGCAGTCTATGGCGGATCCGGCCGACTGGATGGGCTTCATTTTTCAAAGGCTGTATTGATGGGGACTGCGCTTTGAATCTCCCGTCGTATCCCGTTGCAGCAGTTCGTCGGCGGATTGAGGACTCGGTATGCAGGAATGAGATGACGGTGCTGCAGGCCCCTCCCGGCAGCGGAAAATCCACGATAGTGCCGCTGTATATCGCAGAGCTGCTGGGGCGCGCCGGCGGTGAAGGCCATGCGGGCCGCGAGGGCCAAGCAGGCAGCGAAGGCCATGCGGGCCGCGAGGCCGGCGCCGAAGGCCCCGGCTTTGCCGGCCGCGCCGGCGAAATTATTGTGCTGCAGCCGAGGCGCGCTGCCGTGCGCGCGGTTGCCGAGCGAATACGCAGCCTGGCACATGGAAAATATTCTGTCGGATGGATCACCCGCGAAGCACGCGATCTTCCGAAGTATTCCCGCATCATCGTAATGACAGAGGGCATCTTTGTTCGGCGGCTGATTGCGGATCCCGAGGCCGGGAATACTGCCGTGGTGATTCTGGATGAGTTTCATGAACGCTCCCAGCAGGCCGACTTGAGCCTGGTGCTGGCCAGGCAGGCGCAGACCTTGTTTGCCCCGCATCTGAAACTGCTGGTGATGTCCGCCACCCTCGAAACCGCCTGGTTCCAGGCACAGGGCGTGCCGGTTATACATACCGAACAGTCTCTCTACGAGGTTGCGGTGCGGTATGCCCCGGATACCCGGCCGGTGCAGCAGCAGCGCCGCATAGAAGAGCATGCGGCACATATCGCAATTGAGGTGCTCGGTTCCGGACGCAGTTCCGGACGGTCCGGCGCCGGAAATCGCAGCCGGATGGAGGATGATGCCGGCGGTATTCTGATCTTCCTGCCTGGGGAGGCGGAGATTCGGCGCTGTGTTGAGCGTCTGCAGGGGAGTGCGCTGGTTCAGCAATGCCAGAGCGACAGAGACATTGAGGTACTGCCCTTGTACGGGCGACAGACGCCGGCGGAACAGCAGCGGGCGCTCAGTCCGCCTGCACCCGGCAGAACCCGCATTGTGGTGGCCACGAATGTGGCCGAGACCAGCCTCACCATCGAGGGCATTACCTGTGTTATCGACAGCGGGCTGCGCAAGCGGCGCATATGGGAGGCCTCCCGGGGGATAAGCCGCATGGTGACCGACCGGATCAGCCAGGCCTCGGCGGTACAGCGTGCCGGACGAGCCGGTCGCCTGCGCCCCGGTGTGGTAATCCGCCTTTGGCCCGAAGCAGAGCAGCTGCAGGCCTTTGATCCCCCGGAGATAGCATCCGGGGATCTGTCCGGGCTGCTGTTGAACCTCGCTTCATGGGGGGATTTTCGTACCGAGGCATACGACTGGCCCGACCCGCCGGATGTCAGCCGAGCAGCTGCAGCGCAGGAGACACTCCGTCGCCTGGGGGCAATCGACGCAGCCGGATTGATAACCCCCTTCGGCAGAGGCCTGCAGCAGCTGCCGCTGGATGTACGCCTGGGGGCCATGGTGATGCGTGCCGCAGATGCTGCTGCCGGGGAACATGAGATTCGCCGGGCCTCGGTGCTGGCGGCGCTGCTGGAAGAAGGTGATCCCTGTACCCGCGAAGCCGCCGACAGATACGGGGCTGATCTTGCAATGCGATT
>CAZANF010000187.1:4426-6038 GCA_964486425.1 uncultured Spirochaeta sp.
CCCATGAGCAGAGACACTGTCCGCAGCCCGGAATTGCGTCCCGCTGCGGTACGGCATATCGAGCGCGAAAGCTCGCGGATTATGCATATCATCCGCAAGCTGATGAAGAAATCCTGTGGTCCGGATGCCGCCTCCAGCAGATCCGCCGCCTTCGGGTCCGGCAGCTCCGCCACAGCCGGCAAAACGGCTGCAGGTGCTGCGGAGTCCCCATCTGCCCCCGTCTCAACCGGTATGCTGCTGGCCGCGGCCTTCCCGGATAGAATCGGCAGGCGAAACGAGTTCGGCAGCTGGCAGCTCAGCGGCGGCGGGCAATATGATATTCGCCGGGGACAGGTCGCCTTTTCTCCGCAGTGGATTGTCGCGATCGATATTCAGCGCAGAACCCGTGGCGGCATAATCAACCTGGCGGCGGGATTGGTAGAGAATGAGGCCGCCCGGCTGATTGATCAGTATGCGACATCCGGGGATCAGGCCTTTGTACGCGATGGTAAGATCCACGCGCGGCGAGTGAAGCGGCTGGGGGAGATTATCCTCTCCGAAACACCCCTGCAGCTGTCCCGGCTTTCGGATCCGGCCGCAGCCATTACTGCACTGGTACACGAACAGGGTGCTGAACACCTCGGCTGGAGTCCCGCAGCGCGACGCTTGCAGTCACGCCTGCTGTTCCTGCATGCACAGCCGGGATCATCCGGCCATCCCCCTGTCTGGCCTGATGTCTCGGACCAGTCCCTGGCAGCTCAGGCCCCTGAGTGGCTGCCTGCATTCCTGCCGCGCCATCTCAGCCCCGACAGTCTCCAGCGCATCAATATGCATGCAGTACTTATGAGCCGGATCCCCTGGCAGCTGCAGGCGAAGCTGGATGAACTCGCACCTGAATCAGTCACTCTGCCAAGCGGCTCCCGGCAGAAGCTCCGCTATGAAGGCGGCCGCTGCATACTCTCGGCCCGCATCCAGCAGCTCTTCGGGATGATGGAAAGCCCTCGTGCCGCGGGACAGCCGGTTGAGGTCGAACTGCTGTCGCCGGCCCGGCGTCCGGTACAGATTACCCGCGACCTGGCAAGCTTCTGGCGCACCACCTATGCCGAGGTCCGCAAGGAACTGCGCGGACGCTACCCCAAGCACTACTGGCCGGAGGATCCCGGCCAGGCCGAACCGACCGACCGGGTGCGGCCGCGAAAGTAATTATACCCGGACGGGTATAGTTTGCGCGCAAAATCAGCGATTATACCCGTTGAGGTATAAATGCGCTTGAAATCGTTGCAATTATACCCGTCCGGGTATATTGTATAGATATGTTGAGTACTCGTCATACTGCACCCACCTTCTCGCAACTGGTGAAATCCGAGCGCAAGCGTCTGGGGCTTACGCAAGCCGAGCTTGCCCTGCGCGCCGGTGTCGGGCTGCGGTTCGTCCGGGACCTGGAGCAGGGAAAACCGAGCCTCCGTCTTGATACACTGAACCAGGTTCTGTTTATGTTCGGTTACCAGGCCGGGCCGGTACCGCTGACACATCCCGCAGAGGATATGCAGGAGGACGAGGATGCGTGAGGGAGTTGTGTTTTTCCGGGATCTGCGTGCCGGGATCATCAAGGAAACCGAGCATGGGTACAGCT
>CAZANF010000188.1:0-6023 GCA_964486425.1 uncultured Spirochaeta sp.
CGCCTTGCAGACCGCCAGATACTGTGTTTTGGAGTCTACGGTAACAGCTACGGCCATCTCCGGATCTGCGTCTTTATCTATGTACACATGGCAGATGCCGTCGGCATGACCCAGTACCGGAATGGTGGTATTCTTCATTATGTACTGAACGAACTCATTGCTGCCGCGAGGGATAATCAGATCAATATCATTATGGCATTCCAGCAATGCCTGTACCTGCTCTCGCGTCTCAACCAGTACCAGCCAGCCCTCCGGCAGCCCTGCCTCCTGTCCGGCATCGTGCAGCAGGCGGCTGAGTATTCTGTTGGACTCCATTGCCTCGCGTCCGCCCTTGAGTATGACCGCGTTTCCGGATTTTGCGCACAGTCCCGCAATCTGCACGAGCGCATCGGGACGGGACTCGAATATCATGCTGATTACCCCTATCGGGCAGGAAACCTGCTGCAGTATGAGGCCGCTGTCGAGCTCTCTTGTCAGCAGTACTTTTCCCAGCGGATTTTCCATCCCGGCCAACTGCCGCAGCCCTTCGGTTACACCGGCAAGCTTGGCTTCGTTAAACTTTAGTCTCTTCAGCAACGGGGTTGATATCCGTTCTTCCTGACTCCGGGTTATATCCTCTTGATTGGCCGCGAAAATCTCGTCTGCATGTCGTTCCAGGGAGTCCGCCATATTGGATAGCGCAGCTGCAATTGTTTCTCCGGGGCAAGCCGCCAGCAGCGGTGCTGCCAGTTTTGACCGGCCGGTAACTGTTTTGATTGAATCCACCATAGGTAATAGCGTAGCGAAACGCTCTCAATTAGGCAATCCTATTGGATTAACGGTGATGTATAATTCATACAAAAGCGGCCGCAGAGGCATTCTGCGGCCGCCGAAAGGGATACAGGTAGATCCCGGTTTTCTATTTAACGATCATTATCAATCCAGATGCTTCGGGGATAGTGATGCTGCTGCCGCTGAATTCCCGGATTTCGCTGGTACCGGCTGTGGATTCATCCACTACAACCGAATAGACACCCTCCGGGACGTGAAATGTAGCGCTGCGTGTGCGATCTGCATTTACAAAGCCGAGGATTTTTCCATCTATATTGGTTCCAAGTGCCTTGGTATTGCTGTTGTCACGCAAAATTTCAATCTGATCACTGTGAGCATGTCCCAGCAGCGGTTCGCTGATTCGCAGTTCGATTAAGCCCCGCTAAAACTCGACCAGCCGGCGGTTCAGTTCAACATCATCGAAGTTTATCCAGTGTGTCTCATTATCTGCCATATAGGTGTTGGGGGTCGGGGTACGGAAGACCACATTGTCGGAGGCAACCCCGATCTGTCCGCGGGCGGTTACCTCCTCAATTTCTCCGCTCAGATCCGGTACTACCTTGCCGCGTGCCCATTCCTGCCCCAGATGCATCATAACCGGACCCTGCGATAGAAACAGCGATATGGCCGCAATCTCGTGAGCATCCTGCAGATCCGGGGTGTTGGTAAGGTATTCCTCGAGATTATCGATGCGATTTATGCTGCCGTCGGGGTTTTCAAAGGAATAAAACCCGCTTGAGATACGGAAGTTATCGCCCAGTGTAGTGTCATCATGACTTTCAATGTAGTTCACATGCTGATATGGCCGGCCCATTTGTTCAGCTCCCCAGAAGGGGACCAGTCCGTCGGCACTGCTGTCGCCAAGGGCAAAGTTGCGTGCAGTGGAGTCTGCCGGCCGATTCTGTCCGCGAACAGCATCCCGAATTCCGGATTCCCATTTTGACCAGCCAATCTGGATAAAGTCGTTCGCGGTGGTTAAACCTTCTCCGCCCCAGGGCTCTGCGATCAGGTAGACATTCGGGTTAATGAGCCTCAGGTCATTATAGATTTTTTCAATAGTAGCTCGATCATGCGAGGCTGCCAGGTCGAATCGAAACCCGTCTATGTGATATTCAGTCATGAATCGGGTGAGACTGTCGATTACCATGCGTCGCACCATGCGTCTGCTGGTATCTACCTCGTTGCCTGTTCCGGTGCGGTCCTGTGCTTTATAATAAAAGTCATAATCGATGATTTTCAGCGGTTGTTCGTCATACTGTGAGGTGTGGTTGTATACTACGTCCATCACCACCGCGATATCATTTTTGTGCAGCTCTTTTACCACATCACGGAATTCGTTAATCGAACGACCCTCGGTTCCCGTCCATTCGTCACGTTCAAGACTGCCGTCGCCGGCAAAATATGATTCAGGGGTGAAGAAGTTAGAGGTCATATACCCCCAGTAATTCTCCGCATACGCATTCCAGTCATTGGTGAATCCGTGGCTGCTTTCCTTCCAGGGGGCCTCCAGGTTGTTGAATTCATGCAGCGGCAGGAACTCGATTACATTAACTCCAAGGTGCTTCAGGTATGCAATTCCGCCTCGTTCTGCCGTCAGCATCCCTTGATACCCGGCTGTTTCGGCGCCGGCAGTGGGATGAGCGGTGAGATCGCGGATATGGGCCTCCATGATCACTGTATCCCGAATATCAATATCCAGCGGCTCGGTTCCCTCCCAGTCGTATCCTGAAGGATCGATAATCAGGGTTCGCATCTTGCTGGGGAAACGGTTATGGGTTGCTACCGCCCAGCTGTATGGATCATGAAAGATAGTGTCCAAGTCAATGTTCGGATGAAAGCGGTCCGGTTCATAGCTGCGTTCTGTTATTCGATATCCATAGTATTTTCCCCACATTTCACCGTCTATGAATGCCTCGAAAACCTGATTGCCGTCGTTAATCATTTCGTACACGGTTGCGGTGTCTTGTTCCAGGTCATCGAATACATGCAGTTCAACATCTACTCCGCGGGGGACAAACAATCGGAATGTCGATACCCCGTCTTCAAGGTTATATCCGAGCGGCTTGTCGGAGTACATCTCATTGAAGACGGCCTCATACAACTGAGTTGTGTCCACGGCTGTCGAATCGGATGCCTCATACTGCTCCGATTCAAAACTCACCGTGTAGCTCTCTCCGGTTTTCATCGGTTGATTCAGGGTCAAAAATACAAACTGATTTTCACGGCGTACGTCGATAATTTCGTGTGTTGAGGGTTCGACAGAAAAATCAAAATCCTCAATTGTATCGGGAAAAAGGCTGACCCGTACACGAATAACATTGCTGTCATATACTTCAGCAATCCGGAGCGATGGATTAACGGTTCTTTCGGGTTCGGTTGCGCATCCTGAAAGCAATATAATGGTTAAGACTGCCATAGTGATAATTGGCAGCAGTACTTTTTTCAACTGCATAGTTCCTCCTTGCATTGGGATTATCCTACCCCGGAACTGCTGGTTATGCAAACTAAACCGTTTTATTTCAGGGATAAATACAAAAAAAAACCGGTTTTTGTTCGGTGGCTACCAACAAAAACCGGGATGTAATGAGGAACCTGGGTCAGTTCTTTTTGCGTGCGAAATTAACCGTGAGTTTACGTCCGCGAAAATCGGAATTATGCAGTGCGGTAATGACGGCCGGGGCAATTTCGGGATCAATCGTTACAAAGGAGTAATTATCCAGTATCCGGATGTCGCCGATTTTTTCTGGATTTACTCCATCCACACTGGAGAACAGTCCGATAAGATCGCGAGGGAATACACGACGGTTCTTCCCGATGCTGATAAAAATGGTATTGGGATCTTCTTCGGCACCTGGAATTGTGGATGGGAGGTCATCCTGTCTTGCAGGTCGAGCGCTTTCCTGTTTTGCAGCCCGGCTTATTTTTTCAGCTTTCCGGGCTTCGGCCTTTTGCAATTCCGCTGTCGCGCGTGCTGCCTTGCGGGCCTCACCGCGTGAAGGTGTGCGTACCGAAGTGCCGGGAAGACTGGTGTTCACACCCTGCGAACGAGCCAGCTCACGCAGCAGCAGGGCACTGAAGTAGGACCGACGGAATACCGGTACATGCTTCTTGTATATTCTGCGCAGCATATCCATTTCAACTGGATCTTCCTGGTACTGAATGCGCTGCAGCAGTTCTTCAATCTTGGCGATTATTAGCTCTTTTTCCTGTGTAGGGAGTTCACGTGTAGCCATGCCATTCTCCTCAATAGATTCACAAACTCGTTTGCAAGCCGCATTTGTCCGAATGCGCATAAGAATCTACGAGAGTCTCAGGCTAAGAATCGGCCACCGAAAAATGCATATAAGATCTTGGTATATCCTGTTCCGCCGGTGCGAAACAGGTCTATTCATCCTCGCTGTGTTACTCCCGAAACCGGGTCACGCGCATCCACCGCACTCCGCACAGGTTGAAACGGACTGCGGACGCTAACATCCTGCAAACTGTAGACTAAATCTAATTCCGGTAACGGGCTTTGTCAAGGATGGCTCGGTATAACCCGACAAATTATAAGGAGATAGTTATGAAAATGATCGCAAGAATGGTGTTTGCTGCGGCGGTTTTCTTTACCGGTTTCGGTGCAGCAGCCCAGGATGAGGTGCAGCTGCGTTTCAGGTATGAAGAAAATGATCGCTATCGGATCTTGAGCACCGTGCAGCAGAATGTATTTGTAAACGGTCGGTTTTCCCATACCGCAGAAATCCTGAATCGCCTGCAGATAACCATTGAAGAAACAGAGGACGCACGCGGCTATATCCTCCTGGACTATGAGTCCGGCGAGATGGTGGATTATGCGCCGGGTGTCTACCATGCCCGCAACCGTTATCATTCGGAGTTCTGGCGGGATGAGCTGGGGTGGTATGAAATCTCCGACGAGTACTTTGTACCGGTTGTTCGCAATGTGCCGGTGTGGCCGGAAGGGGCGGTAGCTGCAGGGGACACATGGACCTATGACGGCTATGAGGTGCATGATTTCCGGGAACCCTTCGGTATTCCCGAACCTTATAGATTCCCGGTTCCGGTGCAATATACCTATATCGGGTCGGATACAATCGACGGTCGCCTGTATGATATTGTAGAGATTGAATACTCGGTTTTTCATCGCAGTGAGCCCCGAACCCAGGAGGTGTATCCATCAATGGTAAGCGGGTTCAGCCTTCAGCTGCTGTATTTTGATCGGGAGAAGGGTAGACCCGCGTTTTATGAAGAGGAGTATGATCTGGAGATCCGTATGAATGATGGTACTGCTTTTCGCTTTGCCGGTACTGCCGATGCACATGTGGTAGATTCGGATCCCCTTGATCGTGATCGTGTTCGTGAAGACATCCGTCGAGAGCTCGAGGGGTATGACGTGCCGGATGCCTCGGTGGAGGAGCATGAACGTGGTATTACCATTCGGCTCTCCAATATTCTGTTTCCTCCGGACTCTGCAGAGCTGCTTCCCAGTGAAAAAGACAAGATACGCCGGATAGGCGAGGTTCTGAAACAGTATCCGGACCATGATGTGCTGGTTACCGGTCATACCGCATTGGCAGGAAGCAGAGAGGGACGAATGCAGCTTTCTGCTCAGCGCGCGGCTGCGGTCGGGCGGTATCTCGTACAGTTGGGGGTTCGTAATGCCGACCAGCTGCTGTTTGACGGTCGCGGAGCCGAGGACCCGATCGCCCCGAACGATACTGAAGAGGGGAGACAGCAAAACCGACGGGTTGAGATGACAATAATTGATGACTGAGGTCTTGTAATAGTAGCCGATTTCCCGTACCTTATAATGTAAGTTGATATGATTAGTTAACAAGGAGGTCGAATGGCAATCTATAATTCTATGACCGAGCTTGTCGGAGGTACCCCGATGGTTCGTTTGCACAGATTAGCTGAAAACATGCCAGCAGAGCTGGTGGTCAAACTTGAATCCAGCAATCCTCTGTCAAGTGTGAAAGACAGAATCGGTCTGGGGATGATTGAAGCTGGCGAGGCCTCCGGAGAACTGAAACCCGGAGGTACCATCATCGAAGCGACCAGCGGGAATACCGGCATTGCACTTGCTTTTGTAGGGGCGGTGAAGGGGTATAAGGTAATCCTGACCATGCCGGATACCATGAGCATGGAACGGCGTCGCCTGTTAAAAGCCCTGGGTGCCACACTGGTACTTACTCCCGGACCGCAGGGTATGAATG
>CAZANF010000189.1:0-6007 GCA_964486425.1 uncultured Spirochaeta sp.
ATGAAAAGGTAGAGCAGGTAGGTGCTCAGCAATGTAAAGGTAGTGTGTTCCTGGTTTATACCTGCATGGGCTGCCATGATCGAGAGGTTGGTAGCCGGCGGGGTGGTCATCTCCAGGAATACTACCCACAGACCGGTTAGTGTCCACCCCCAGTTTTCATACAGTAACGGCGCAATCAAAAAGAATATCGCCGGCAGTACAACAAAGCGTACCAGGGAAACAGCCCCGCTCAGCTTCAGTAACTGTCTCCAGTTTTCGCCATGTATGTGCAGATTACCGGCCATGGAACCGAGCACGATTAGAATGATCGGGATGGTAATTGCACCGATACGCTCTATTGCCGGGAACACCGCAGACAACGGATTGCCGGGGGTTGTCAGGATCGGGCCGAGCCCGAGAAGTGCAGCCGCAAGCCCGGTCGCGATGCCGATCATCGGGGGAGAGATGATCCCCTTCAGCAGATGTCTCGGACTGCCGCCGCTGATAAACACCATTCCGAAACTCCAGAGCAGGGGACTGAAGACAAATACATAAGCCCCGATGAAGAAGATGGCTGTTTCGGTATGAAATAATTCTGAGATAACAGGCAGGCTCAAGGGTACAAGTTCGACAATGGAGAGCGGCAGATAACTGGCGTTCCCGAATCCGGAAAGGGCAATACCGGCCTTTCGATCCTGAAGATTAAAACGCAGCAGAGAAAAGAGCCCCCATCCGACCACTGTTGCCGCGGCACAAATAAAGACTGCAATGGCCGGGAAACGCAAAGCGGGAACCAGGGCGTTGAGATCTGCCTGCGACATGCTGGTAAAAAAGTAGGCCGGCAGCGCGATACGCATTATCAGTTGACCGAGAGAGGTAAAAAACCTTTCGGAAAACCAGTTATATCGCCGCAGCAGGAAGCCGATCGTCAGGAAGGTAAAAATCTGAAGCATTGCGTAAAACACCGGCAGTACATAGGTCATCATATCGGATAACATAGCAATTTTTTCCATTTTAATCAAAAAACCGCCAAAGGAGACTACCGCTTGGCGCGGTTGTTCTTTTAGGTTATTATGTACGGGAATATGTTGTTTACAGAATTGAACCTCCATGAAGAGGTATTACGCGGAATTGAGTCCGCAGGATTTGAAGAATGCACAGAAGTGCAGGAACGCGCTATCCCTCCGGCGATGCTCGGACGGGATCTTAAGGTACAAAGCCAGACCGGCTCCGGAAAAACAGCTGCCTTTCTGCTTCCTGTTTTCCATCGGTATGTTATTGGTGATCTCCCTGTTGAACTGAAAACACTTGTTATAGCCCCGACCCGTGAGCTGGCTGATCAGATATATCAGGAAGCAAAGCTGCTTGGTTCGTTTACTCAGCTGCGATTTGCCCTCTGCTACGGCGGAGTAGGGTACAACAAGCAGGAAGAAGAGCTGGGCAATGATCCGCATGTGATTATCGGAACACCCGGCCGGCTTATGGATCATTCAAAATCCGGAAATCTGCGTTTTGAGGATTTCGGGGTGCTGATTATAGATGAAGCGGACCGGATGTTTGATATGGGGTTTTATCCCGATGTGCGCTGGATGGTATCAAAGATGCCTGATACCAGTACACGGCAAACCATGCTTTTCAGTGCTACCCTGAGTGTAAAGGTCATGAACCTGGCCTGGGAATATATGCGCGAACCGGTTGAGATTACTGTCGCAGCTGAACAGATTACGGTCGATACTATCCACCAGGCTGTTTTTCATGTGGGAAAAGGTGAAAAAATACCGTTTCTCTTCGGCTTGCTGGAGCGGGAGAAACCAAAAAGCTGCATTATTTTTACCAATACCAAGCGCGGTGCTGAAGAGGTTTCGCGGAGACTGCAGCAGCGCGGGTATGCCTCGGAGTTCATTATGGGCGATCTCCCGCAGAAAAAGCGCTCGGCGATCATTAAAAAAGTGAAAAGAGGTGATTTGCCTATCCTGGTTGCTACCGATGTAGCCGCCCGCGGGCTGCATGTGGATGATCTTGAGATGGTAATTAACTATGATGTGCCCGAAGACCCGGAGAATTATGTACACAGGATCGGGCGTACTGCGCGTGCCGGTAAATCCGGACGGGCATACATGCTTGCCTGCGAGCGATTTGTTCTTGGGCTGCCGGCTATAGAGGATTATATCCAGCAGAAAATTCCAGTTGAGCCGGTTACAGAGGATTTGCTGGTCAAGGATGCCTCCCGTGGACGTCGTTCGGCGGATGCATCCGGTCAGAAACGGCCCGCTCGTACCGCAGCCGGACCTCAACGGGACTCACGACCCCCGAAGCGCCGGGAGGAACCTGCTGCAGGGAAGGGGGCTGATTCCGCAGTCCCGTCTTCCGGAAAAACGGCTGTTAATTCTCCTGCAAAAACACCTGCGAAGGGAAGACGGCGTTCAGGCAAGACTCAATCGTCGGATGTGCCCAAGGCCGTGCCCAAGGCGGCAGCTTCCAAGACAGCAGCCCCGACTGCACAGACGAGCCGGAATGAGCGTCTGGCATATTACCGCAGCAAATACGGAGAAGATTTCGTTCTCAAGGAAACCTTGAGTGCTGATGATGTGCAGGGATCACCTGCAGTAAAGAGAAAAGACAAGAAGGAAGACAGCAGCCGTGGTATAACCGGGCTGCTGCGCAGACTCTTCCGAAAATGAGCTAAAAATACATGCTGTATCAACATACAGTGTCTATCAACAATCGCTTGGTCTTGACAATAGTCTGCCGTATTCGGTACTATGCTGGCCTAAGCTGATAAGGAGTTATTTGCATGGCGCGAAACACGAAAGCCAAAGGGAAAATTGTACGCAGACTCGGAATAAACATCTACGGGAACCAGAAATACGACCGACTGTTGAAGCGAAAGCCGCAGGGACCAGGTAACCCGAAGCGTGGACGTATTCGTCAGACCGAGTATGGGCGTCAGCTGATTGAAAAACAGAAGCTGAAGTTCGCATATGGATTGAGTGAGCGTCAGTTCCGTAATCTGTTTGAAGAAGCCAAACGTCAAAAGGGCGTAGCTGGTCACAATATGCTCATCCTTCTCGAGCGGCGTCTGGATAACGTAGTGTACCGATTGGGTATGGCTACCAGCAGATCACAGGCACGACAGCTGGTAAGTCATGGTCATATTCATCAGAATGGCCGCAAGGTCACTATACCTTCTGCGTTAGTGCGCGAGGGTGACACTATTGCCGTGAAAGACAAGAAATCCACCCGGGATCTTGTCCGCGGACTAATGGCGGAGAATACCAGTCGAGCCGTACCTGCCTGGCTCGCAATAGACAAGGATCAGATGGTAGCGAAGGTTAATATTCTTCCTTCACGGGATGCTATTCCAACAATTGCCGATGAGCAGCTGGTTGTTGAGTACTACGCGAAGTAATCCTTTGGTCAATATTTTACAAGCCGTCGACGGGTCATACCGACGACGGCTTTTTTTTTATGAGATTTGACAAACCGCTCGGACAGGCACATAGTAAAATCTTGAGGAGTATATATGAAACAGTTTCTTTGTGCGGCAATACTGATAGCCGCAGCTTCGTTCCCGTTATCGGCCATTGAAGAGGTTCTTGTTCAAGCCGATGAACTTGATACCCGAAACGATCATTCCAGTGTAATTGAACTGCTTTCAGATACGCTGCCGACGGTATCCGCAGCGGATGAGCGTGCCGAAGTCCTGTGGCGGCTCTCCAGGGCTATGCTGGGATACGGAGATGAACAGGAGGAAGCAGGTGCTTCCGAAAGTGAATTGCTGGACATCTTTCAGCAGGGGGAGGATTATGGCGCGGAGGCTGTTGAGTCGAACCCTGATATTGTAGAGGGGTATTTCTGGCAGTCCGGGAATATCGGCAGATGGGGGCAGACAAAGGGAGTGCTGGACAGTCTTTTTCGCGCATCTGAGATGAGGGATATCCTCTCCGCTGCAATCGAAATCGATTCTGACCATGCAGACTCCTATTTTGTCCTGTCCCAGCTATATGCAGCCGTACCGGGATTTATCTCCTTTGGAAATTCTGATTATGCGGTCAGCCTGGCGCGCAAGAGTATTGTACTAATGGAGGATGAGGTTGCCGACGGACAACGGGATAGCATAGCGTATGATTTTTACAATAAACTGGCTGAGGCATTAGCTGCTCGTGGATGGAGTCAGCGAAAACGGGACCGCGAGCACTCCCGCAAAGCCGCGGATTACCGGGAAGCTGATACACCATTGGAACAGGGCTGGTATTACGAGGGAACCATATCTATCCCGCCGATGTCGGATCAAAGTGAGGCCGAAATGCTGTTGAACGATGTTATTCTTCAGATTGAGCGTATGCCCGAACCCGGAGAAGAGGATCAGACCGACCTGGAGACGGCCCGGGAGCTGCTGGAATCCCTGTAATACGGTGTGCATGGAATTACTCATTGGGTTTGTTCGGCTTGGGCTGCAACAGATCAGCCTTAGTTATCGATTTGCTGCCGTACTTTCGGCGTAATTGAAGTATAGCAGCCTCTACAGACCCCTGTTTTTCATGTTTTTCCGGAAACAGGTCGCTCTGCCGGTTGACGGCGTCTTCCGACAGCTTTCCCAGGCCCACTCCAATCAGGCGGACCCTGCCGGCCGAGACGGCCAGGGGCTGCAGTAGCTGCTTGGCTGTCTCAAACAGTTCCTGAGATGATGAGATCACCTTCGGCATGGTTTTTTGCGTCGAGTGGGTTTCGAATTGAGCCGACCGCACGCGTACGAAGACGGTAGAGGATGCAAATCCCTCATTCAGCATACGAAACATCACCGTATGACACAGCTCAAACAGCTTTTCATGTATAACATGCATGCTGTTGGTATCCTGTGCAAAGGTATGCTCAGTGCTGATGGAGCGGGATTGAGGGAGTTCGTGTATCACCCCCGGATCAATTCCACGTGCAATCCGGTATAATCTGGCGGCACCCGCGGATCCGAAAATAGAAGCCAGATCGGCTTCGGAAATCCGGCGCAGCTGCTCTGCGGTCGAAATATTGAATTGATTCAGCTGTTCAAGGGTTTTGGGACCCAGGCCCCATAGTTTGCGTAGGGGCAGACTGTCTATGAACGGGATTATTTCATCTTCATGTATCTGCAGAATTCCACTGGGCTTTGCTGATGCCGAAGCCAGTTTGGCAATATATGGATTGCTGCCTATTCCAATCGAGACATGTATTCCGTTCGTATGCAGAATGTCTGCCTTGAGCTTCTCCGAGATATTCCGGGGACTGCCCAGGATTCTTTCGGTTCCGCTGTAGTCCAGAAAGGCTTCATCTATGGATACCTGGTGCATGCGGGGAGAGCAGTCCTTGAGGTATTGCATAATGCTGCCGGAGATCTCCTGATACCGCTGCATTCTCACCGGCAGAAAAACAGCCTGCGGGCAGCGCTGCCTGGCCATGCTGATCGGCATTGCTGAATGGACACCGAAAGCACGTGCCTCGTAACTGCATGCAGCCACAACCCCTCGACCGCCGGGATCAGCGCCGACAATTACCGGTCTATTCCTGTATTCCGGGTTGTCATGCTGTTCCACTGATGCAAAAAAGGCATCAATATCCAGATGCATATATACCTTATTCATAATCAGCGGCCAAATCGCCCTGATAGAGCATTCGTCCCTGCAGATGGATATCTCGGTGCGGAGTGAACAGATACTCTGAGGGCATGTCAAATTCCTGTTCCAGGCGGATTATCGGGTTGGTCATGCCGGCAACAACCTGAACCAGTTGAACCGGCAGTTCTGCAGCAGGAATTGAATCAAAATTTGCGGTTTGCCGACCGTTTCCCAGGTGGACCGGCAGATCGCTGTAGTGGAAGAACAGCGGAGTGTCTGAATGAATGTTGTATGAGATACGGGTATCCGGAAGGTTTCCGCTTATTCCCAGAACGACCTCCTGACGCTGCAGAATTCTCTGTGTCGAGATTTCGGTTGTGACCGCCGGCAGTTCTGAATACGACAAATCCATGAACTGTGGACCATCATTCTCTACTCTC
>CAZANF010000190.1:0-5943 GCA_964486425.1 uncultured Spirochaeta sp.
CGGTAAACAGAGCGGCAATGGATTGCGGGGCCGTTATCCCGGCCTCATGCAGACCATACCCCTCATTGGTGCGATAGATAAGGCGTTGATGCGGCAGGTGCTCAACCAGCTCAGCGGCGAACAGAGGGTGCCGACCGACCGTCTGTTCAATATAATCGGTCAGTCCGGCGGTGATGGGTCCGCCGATAATATCGGCAGCAATCTGCTGAATTGCCTCCCTCGGCAGCGGATCCAGGCTGATTGACAGCTGCGGACTCTTGCTGTGCAGCTCCGGCAGCACCTGATTCCGATCGTTGCGCTGCAGCAGGATAATCGCCAGTGGATGCCGGTGAATCGTATGAGAGATGCGGGTCAGCAGGCTGAGACTGTCGCTGTCGAGCTCCTCCGCATCATCAATGATAATAGCGCAGGGCTGCCTGTCGGCAGAGCCTTCAATCACTTCCTGCAGGATATGCAGGGTCCATTCAAAGCGTGCCTGGGGATCAAGCTGCGAGAATTCCTTGTCCTGCAGGGAAATTCCCAGCAGCGATGCCACAGCCGGTACTCCGCGAGCGAGCAGCAGATCGCGTTTGGGGTGATCCTCGGGTATGCGCTCCTGCAGCAGTGTGCGGATGGGTATTTCAGGACTGGCGGAATCCGGACCGGGTACCTCAATACCCGTCTGGTGCATCTGCATATGGATAAGCAGAGGAAAGGGATTCAGGCTTTTTTGAAGTACCGGATCGGCGAAGAGATGCATTGATTCAATCCGGTCGGACAGGCCCTGCACGGCGTGCTGTGTCAGGCTTGTTTTTCCTATGCCGGCCTCTCCGCTGATGGATATGAAGCGACCGCTGTGTTCGGAGATAGTTGCCTGCAGGGCCTCTGTAAGCTCGGCGAGCTCTGCGTCTCTGCCGTACAGAGGTCGGACAGGGGCTACCTGGTTCTGTGTCTGTTTGGGGGATATGCCGCCGAGGGTAAGATCCCCGGATATCCCCTTGAGGGGCTGTGTGCCGAACGGAGTGAACTGCCAGCCCCGTGTGTCATCGCTGAGTGCAGAGAACTGGGCTGTGTCGGTTGTCTGTACCTCCCCCGGCCTGGTCTCCATAGCAATTCTGGCGGCAACATTGATGGCTGTTCCCAGCGCTGAGTAGGTCGCCCGATGGGCGTCACCTATATAGCCGGTAAATACCTTCCCGCGGGTTATGCCTACGGCAGCGCCGTGCGAGGCAATCTCCCTCGCGCAGGCAACTGCATGCTCCGCATCTCCGCGAAATGCCCGCGGGGCTCCGACCAGCAGCAAGGCGATCGGGCCCTTGTCGCTGCAATCGACTGCATCAAAATACCCGCCGTGTCGGGCGGCTGCCGCAGCTGCCGCGGCAGTAAAATCCGTTACCGACGGGTCGCTGCACGGATTTGGCAGCGAGGCAAAAAGGCAGCTGACCGTCCGGAACTCACCGGAATCCGTGTTGGGGAGCTGGGAGAGTGGCCGGAAGCGTGCCTGCAGCCCGGCCGGGAGGGGAGTCTGGTTCGGGGTTGTGCTGTGTGAAACCGGAAGCGGACGGACCATGATGCGACGGTAGTCTGCATTGATCGGACGTGACTCTGCAGAAAGCTGCAGGCTATTCTGAGCGGCAATCCAGCCCGGATCTGCATGATATGCGGCATGAGCGGCAGACGTCGGCCCGGCCCCGTGCACATAGAGGATATTCTCGGTGTCCTGCATCTCCAGGATCTGCCAGGTGACAGGACCCCATCCGAGCCCGATGGTTGCCTGCAGGGTAAAGTCGCCGAACCTGGTTCGCTGCAGCTGCAGTTGATGTACGATTGCCTGCAACCCGCGGGCGGTTTTCAGCAGCTGATCGGGGGAGTGGTGCGGAAAAATTGCGGAAAAGGCATCCCCGGCAAAGCCGGTGATCACACCGCTGTCCCGATATACATGGGCAACCAGCGGAGTAAAGAGGGTATTGATTATCTGTGAGAGGACCTCAGCTCCCGCCTTTTCGTGGGGACTCAATTTGCTGCTCATGGCGGTGAAGCCGCTTATATCCAGGAATATGCATCCGAGGTCCGGGAAGGACCCTTCGGATGCATCTGTGTCGGCCAGAAACTCTGGGATTAGATTGCGCATGTAAAGAATGTTATACATCAGACCAGGGAAATCAAGTATATTCCGTCACGGCCCCGCAAGTCAGGCGGTTCCACGTGTAGCGGCGCGAATTCCTGTGCGGCAGGCTGCCTCTGCTGTCTGTGTGAGCAGATTATCCGGGTGAAGCGGGATGGTGTCGAAAGCCGGATCCAGGGATCTCCCGGGACGGAACTGGGTAAGGGTCCATGTGTCCCCGGGGCACAAGAGCCGTGACAGTTCCGGCAGATCCTCCGGATTGATAATCCCGGGGACACAGGTAGTGCGGAATTCGAGTTCCCGGCCCTGCTGCTCATCCCGCCAGCTGCGCAGCAGTCGTATAGACTGGAGGATTTTCTCCTCCATGCCTTTGCCCCGGGTGCTGCCGGCGGGTACCCCGGGCAGTACCCGGTGATAATAGTGCGGCAGGGTTTTCATATCCATGGCGACGTACTGAACCGCCTCCAGCTGCAGAATACCCTGCAGAGCCCCGGGATATATCCCGCTGGTATCCACCTTTACCTGCAGACCGAGGTCCCCGATTGCCTGAATCAGGTCGGGCAGGTCATGATGACGCAGGGGTTCTCCCCCGGTTATGACAACCCCCTGCAGCAGGCTGCGGCGGCGGTGCAGGTACTCCAGCACCTCGTCCTGCGGCAGAAAATGCTCGGGGGGAGAGCCGTGGATTAACTCCGGGTTGTGACAGTACGGGCAGCGCAGCGGGCAGCCCATGGTAAAAAGGACGGCTGCCACGCAGCCGGGATAGTCGATCATCCCGCTGCGTAGCAGACCGAGGCGTTTCAGGCTCATGCAGGCTTAATCCTGCAGGTTCATACTGAGCGCAAAAGCGCGGTGAGCGATGAGTGTTTCTTCCAGCTCATGGGCTTCGGTGCTGCGGGCAATCTCTTCTCCATTGCTGCTGCGCAGTATTACCGTAGGTACCGCCATAATGGCATTCTCGGCCGCCATCGCCTGGTCTGCATCTACATCAACTGCATGATATGCGGTGCCGGTTTTTTCCAGCAGCTGTTTGACCGACGGGCATCGCGGGCAGGTGTCCCGGTAGTAGTACTCTACGAAGGCGGCTGCTGACTTCCCGGGCACACCGTCGCCGGCGGGCGGCAATCCGGGTTCAACAGCTGCTGTGTCGACTGTCTCCGCAGCGTACAGCTCCGGTTTGTACAGCACACGTTCCTGGAATTCCTGCTTTTTCCCCTTGTTCCAGTTTTTCAAGGACCGGTAGTAGCCGACTATGCGGGTATAGACCTCGGTTTCCCTGCCGCAATGCGGACAGCTATGGTGTTCACCACTGAGATACCCGTGGTCGGTACAAATGGAGAAGGTCGGCGAGATGGTGAAGTAGGGCAGCCGGTAGTTGCTTGCAATAATCTTTACCAGCTGGGCACACGCCCTCCAGTCCTCGATTGCTTCACCGATGAATCCGTGGAATACCGTACCTCCGGTGTATTTTGTCTGCAGCTCATCCTGCATGTCCAGTGCGTCAAAGATGTCTTCGGTATACCCGACCGGCAGGTGGCTGGAGTTAGTGTAATACGGTTCGTCCTTCCCGCTGGTGATTATATCCGGGTAATGAATCCGGTCATGCTTTGCCAGACGGTAACCAGTGCTTTCGGCAGGGGATGCCTCCAGATTGAACAGATCGCCGGTCTGCTCCTGATAGTCTGCCAGGCGGTCGCGCATGTGATCCAGGACACGTCCGGCGAAGGTTCGTGCCTCCGGGTCCAGGAGGTCCTTGCCGAGAAAGTTCAGCACGGCTTCGTTCATACCGGTCAGTCCGATAGTGCTGAAATGATTGTTGAGGTGCTTCAGGTAGCGGCGGGTGTACGGGAACAGCCCTGCCTCGAGCAGCTTGGTGACTACTTTGCGTTTGGTGGTGAGGCTTTCTGCGGCCAGGTCCATCAAACGGTTCAAGCGGGCGAAGAATTCATGTTCTGAACCGGACAGGTAGCCGATGCGCGGCAGATTGATGGTGACGACCCCGATCGAACCGGTAAACTCATCCGAACCGAATAATCCTCCGCCCCGTTTGCGAAGTTCGCGCTTGTCCAGTTGCAACCGGCAGCACATCGACCGAACATCACCGGGATTCAGATCCGAGTTTACAAAGTTCTGGAAATACGGTGTGCCGTATTTGGCGGTCATCTCGAACAGCAGCCTGGCATTTTCATGGTCCCAATCGAACTCGCGGGTTATGTTATAGGTTGGAATGGGATACTGGAAGCCCCGGCCGTCGGCATCACCCTCCAGCATGAGTTCGATAAAGGCCCGGTTCAGCATGTCCATCTCGTTTTGACAGTCACCGTAGGTAAAGTCCTGCTCCACACCCCCGACAACTGCAGGCTTGCTGCGCAGATCATTTGGAACAATCCAGTCAAGGGTGATGTTTGTAAACGGCGCCTGGCTGCCCCACCGGCTGGGGGTATTTACCCCGAAGACAAATCCCTGGAGGGCCTGTTTTACGGACGAGTAGTTCAAGCCATCCGTCTTTACGAAAGGGGCCAGATAGGTATCAAAGCTGGAGAAAGCCTGGGCACCAGCCCATTCGTTCTGCATTACCCCGAGGAAATTCACCATCTGCTGGATAAGGGTCGGCAGATGTTTTGCCGGAGCGCTGGTGATCTTGTCCGGTACGCCGCCGAGGCCCTCAGCAATAAGCTGGCGCAGCGACCATCCCGCGCAGTAGCCGGAAAACATGGATAGATCATGTATATGGAATGCGGCGGAACGATGGGCTTCGGCAACATCCGGGGAATAGATATTCTTGAGCCAGTAATTGGCGGTAATGGTGCCGGAATTATGCAGTATCAGCCCCCCCAGGCTGAAGTTGACATTGGCATTTTCATTCACCCTCCAGTCCGACTGCTGCAGATAGCCGTCCATGGTGGTATCGATATCCAGCATGAGTTTGCGTGTATCGCGGACAGCCTCGTGCCGGGCCCGGTAGATGATATATCGCTTGGCAACGGCTGCTTCACGGGCCTCGATCAGAACCTCCTCCACAAGGTCCTGAATCTCCTCGATTGCCGGAGCGCTGTTCGGGTGGCGGTCCGAAAGCAGGCGGAGAAGCTTTGCCTCCACCATATCGCTAAGTTCGTCAATATATCCGGGCTCGGTTCCCTTTCCCGCGGCATTGAATGCCTTGGTGATTGCTGCGGCAATCTTGTACCGGTTAAACTCCTCCACCCTTCCGTCGCGTTTAATTACTCGCTGTAACACGGCGCGTCCCTGGTGTGACTGTTCCTGCATGATCCCTCCTCCTGAATCAGTAATAATGATTATTATTGTACACTATATATAGTGGGGTTGTATTAGTAATCTGTATTTTTTGCACTGTATATTGAGTTCACAGAAGGGTCAATCGGTTTTTTGGTGATAATGTTGTTATAGGGATATAAAAACCCCCCCGGGTAATCCTACCAAAACCGGGGGGCGGGGATTCGCATCCCTTCGAGGAAACAATAAACTGCTATCGCATTGTACACCGGTTTAACAGATATTGACAGCAAAAGGTAAACGGTTTTACTTTTTGCTTCCCCGGAATCGCCGGCGATATCTATCCCCTTGTTGACGTTTCCGGAGGTGGAGAATTTTGCAATTACAGTGCCAACATGGGGCCAGCGCCAGTTGATGTTGGAGACGGTCTGGTTCTGGCTGGACAAGTCCTTGTTTTGATCGGGCTTGCGGGTGACTTTCGGCGCGGGTTCCGGTTTGGGCTCCGGTTTGGGGCGGGGGGCTGCTTTCTCCGGGCGTGGTGATGAGGCAACCCTGGGGGCACCATCGGGTACCCGCCCTTTCAGATCCAGCCGGATAACCTGGCC
>CAZANF010000191.1:0-5932 GCA_964486425.1 uncultured Spirochaeta sp.
GCAGCGGATCGGAAGGGTACTGCAGCAAGGCGAATGAACAGCAGAAACAGCAGAACAGGAGTGCAGATTTATGATTCTGGTAGCAGGAGCCATGCAGCAGGAGATTGCCTCGGTGAAAGCCGCGCTGGCTCAGGGATGGAATCCGGGAACCCGGGTGCAGGCCGAGGTAATCGGGGTCGGCAAGGTAATGGCCGCAATGAATACCCAACGGCTGATTGACAAGCTGCAGCCGCAGGCCGTACTGATGGTTGGGGTGGCCGGAGGATTGAATCCGGAACTCACGATTGGTGATGTGATTGCGGCCGATCAGTCCATTCAGCATGATCTGGATGTAACGGAGCTCGGGATGCCCCGCGGTCAGGTGCCTTTTACAAAATACCGATGGTATCAGGCAGATAAGGCCCTGCTGAATGCGGCCATGCAGGTGCAGCCGGAGGGAACCAATCACGCCGGACAGCCCATACGTGTGGTTTCCGGGCGTGTGCTTACCGGCGATACCTTTATGTCGCGGGCGGCGCAGCAGCAAAACAGATATATGCGCAATGAGCTTCACGGCGATGCAGTTGATATGGAGAGCGCAGCGGTGGCTCAAGTCTGCGTGTCGAATATGGTTCCGGGTGTGATTGTACGGGTCATTTCCGGTACCGCCGACGGGTCAGCGAGGATTGGTTTTCGGGGTTTCCGGCCCGCCGCGGGGGATAGGATTGTTTTGATGGTAGGGGGTATAGTTCGTCGGTGCAGCCGGTAAACCCGGCGCAGTTTCAAATGAAAGGAGCATGAGCAGATGACAGAGACAGAATCCCCGGCAGCCGGTTTTACGCTGCGGGAAACCATAGAAATACAGGAGTTTAATGCCGTAGGAACATGGTGGGTGCATGATACGACGCATTGCGAGGTGTTTCATCTGCATTGCGATGACCCCGAGAATATGTTCGCTTTCGGTTTTCCAACGGTTCCGGCCGATTCAACCGGTGTGGCGCATATCCTTGAGCATACGGTCTTATGCGGTTCCAGGCAGTTTCCGCTGAAGGACCCCTTTCTGCGTATGCTGCAGAGCAGCGTATATACCTTTTTGAATGCCTTTACCTTTCCGGACAAGACGGTCTATCCGGCCGCCAGTACCGTGGACAAGGATCTTTTTAATCTCATGAAGGTATATGGTGATGCGGTATTCTTTCCGCTGCTGGATCCTGCCATGTTCCGGCAGGAGGGGCATCGGCTGATATATGATGAGAATGGTGAGCTGGATATCTCCGGGGTCGTATATAACGAGATGCTGGGGGCCTTCTCAAGTCAGGAATCTGTAGAAATGCGCCTGTGTCTGAACGGCTTGTTTCCCGACACTGCGTATGGATATGAATCCGGCGGTGATCCGGATGAGATCCCCAAACTGACCTATGAACAGTTTGTTGCCTTCCATCGGGTTCATTATCACCCCCGCAACGCCCGGATCTTTTTGTACGGGAATATCCCGGCGAAGCGCTACCTTGAGTTTCTGGAGCAGGAGTTTTTGGGACATTTTCAGGCCGGCAGCAAGCCGAATCCGATCGGGGTTCAGCCGCGCTGGAACGAGCCCCGGCGGATTATCCAGCAGGTGCCCGGAGAAGGGGATCCGGAAACCGCATCCTCTGTAACCATGAACTGGCTGCTGTTTCCTTCCACGGATGTCGAGCAGGTGATTGCCTTTGAGGTCCTTGCGGAGGTTCTGCTGGGCACCCCGGGGTCGCCGCTGCAGAAACGTCTGCTGGAGTCCGGCCTGGGTGAGGATCTCAGCAGTCCATCGGGGTATGAATCCGAGATCTATGAAACCATGTTTTCAGTCGGACTGCGCGGTACCTCGACTGAACGGATCATTGAAATCGAGGAGTTTGTACTGCGCAGCCTTCAGGAGATTATCAACGAAGGACTGGATCCGGATCTGGTTGAGGGAACCTTGCGCAGGTTCGAGTTTCGTACCCGGGAGCTGGGCAGCGGCGGCAATGTCGGGCTGCATTTAATGCGCCGGGCCTATCAGGGCTGGATGCATGGCAGTGCGCCGTGGGAAACCCTTGAGTTTGCATCGGTATTCGGCAAACTGCGGCGGAGCATCGAAGCCGACCCTGCGTACCTGACCGGACTGATGCAGCGGTATCTTGTTGAGAATACTCATCGGCTTACCGTTGTCGTGGCGCCGGATACCGCCAGGGGGACGGAGGAACTGGAACAGCGCCGCGCCTGCATTGCGCAGATAGAGGTGAAGCATACCGCCGGGGATCGCGAGCGTATTGCCCGGGAAGAGGCGGAGCTGCGGGCATTTCAGGAGCGGCCTGACCCTGAAGCGGAGGTTGCCAGTCTGCCGCACCTGGAACTGAATGATGTCCCGCGGGATATCCGCCTGATTCCGCAGGAGGTTATACAGCTGCGGGACGGTGTGCCGTGCTATACCACTGCGCTGGACAGCCGTGGAATAATATACCTGAATGTGGCTGTAGAGGTCGGCGATCTGGAGGGGGATGCCGAGCTGCTGCTGCCGTTTCTTTCCTCTACCCTTACCGGTCTGGGAATCCCCGGCGTGCCGTATGACCAGATGAGTCACCGGGTAGGGCTGGTCTTTGGAACCATTCGAACCGATGTCGAGGTAACCGATCATGCCGAGACCCAGCAGCCGCACGCGATTCTATGGCTGCGGACCAGGTTTCTGGCACAGTATGCCGATGAGGCCCTGGAATTGATCGACGACATCCTGTGTCGAATCGATTTCTCGGACACCGGGCGGCTGCGCGAGATGCTGGTAGAGCAGAGGAACGACTACCGCAGTTCGGTTGTACAGAATGGATCCTCATTCGCCAGCCTCCGTGCAGAGGCCGGGCTTTCCAGAATCGAGCTGAAGGAAGAGCGTCTGAAGGGGATCACCCAGTATCTCTTTCTGGATGCCCTGCTGAAGCAGCCGATAGAATCGGTACGAACCGCGCTGGAGCGTCTGCGGGACGGGATAATCTGCCGCTGCCGCACCGAGATTCAGCTGAGCTGTGATTCGGATCAGGTGCATGAGATGGTCGGTCGTCTGCCGCGACGACTCGGCGGGATATGGTCCCGGGAGCACAGTACGGTACCGGAGATTACCGCAGTGCCGGATTTTGTGGAACCAGGGCTGCCGGGGGTCGGAAACCCCGAGGCATTGGTCACCTCCACTACGGTGAACTATCTGGCAATGGCTCTGCCCGGCAGCCTGGTCTTTCAGCCCGGTTTTGCTGCACAGTCGATGATCTCCCACCTGTTGAGCACCAGTTACCTGTGGGAACGCTGCCGCATGCAGGGGGGCGCCTATGGCGCCTCGGCAGCCCTGAACGGTCTTAGCGGCATCTTCCGGTTTGTTACCTATCGTGATCCGCAGACTACCGCCACGCTGCAGATCTTCCTGGATGCATTTCGCACCATGAACCAGCAGCTGCTGGATCCCGGGCTCATTGAAACCGCAATTATCGCACTTGTCGGAAAGGATCTGCGGCCGATGAGCCCCGGCGCGCAGGGGCTTATGGCCTATCGGAGGAGAAAATTCGGCATCACCGATGACCTGCGCCAGGAGAATCGCGACCGGCTGCTCGGGCTTACTCCTCAGCAGATCGCGGATCAGCTGGAAGAGCTTGGTTCCGCCCTCGAACAGGCGGTGGTGAGCATGGTGACATCTCAGGAGAATCTCAAGCAGATTGGTACCGGCAGCTCCCCGGCCGAACAGCTCATGCAGCGTGCTGCGGGAAACCGGATAACAATAATCTCCGGTTAAGCTGCGTCGGCACGGAATATCGGGCGCAGATTCCCCAACGGGGTTGTGGAGAAGTGCAGCGCGGTCAAAATGACCGCCGCTGTGCCGACCAGGCGGGTTGAAAAGACGGCAATCATGATAGCAATCTGATAGGTTACCGCGGTCAGCGGGGGGGATCCGCCCAGGATCTGTCCGGTCATCATGCCGGGCAGGGATACGATGCCGATAGTTGCTATCGTTGCCAGCTGAGGTGCCAGAGAGCGTCGCAGCCCGGTGCGGATAAACGGCAGCGCCGCCCGCAGCTGCGAGTGACCAAGGGAGCGGCGGAAGTCATACAGCTCTACCCGGCTGTGCATACCCGAAAAGAATTCACTGAGTCCAATAATGATGCTGCCCATGGTATTTCCGAGCAGCATTCCGCCGATCGGAACGATTCCCTGTGCATTCCAGACATCCGGCCCGGCAGCCAGCAGAAACAGATAGAGGTGCAGGAAGGCTATCAGTCCGACGGTTATGCCGACCGGGCCGAGCAGCAGGCGCAGACGCAGCTTGCTGGAGCGCAGAATGGCGAAGGAGGCGGTCGCTGTCATTACCGTAAACCACAGCAGCCCGGGGACTGTTCCTTCAAAGGTGAACAGCCATTCCAGAAAGAATCCGACAGCGGTAAGCTGCAGTATCATTCTGGTATGAGAGATTACAATATCCTTGTTCAGATGTAATTTGAGCAAATGTGCGGTGATCATCCCGGCAGGAATAAGCAGTCCCAGCAGGATCAGGGAGAATGGGTGGATTGCAGAAACGTTCATTCAGCGGCCTCCTGTGGCGAGATGTGGATGATTCTGGTTGCAATACTGTCGATCAGCTGCTGATCATGAGAGGTGATTATTCCCCCGACCCGGCGATCCTTCAGGATGGCAATAAGCCGGTTGCGGGAAACCGGGTCCAGGCCGGAGCTCGGCTCGTCCAGAAACAGTATCTGCGGCCGGCGGCACAGCAGAAGAGCCAGGCCGAGGCGCTGCAGTTCGCCGCCGGAGAGCCGTTCAGCCCGGGAGGTCCGGATTTTGGGGGGAAGACCGAGACGGGGGAACATATCCTCCAGCTCCTGGTGTTCCACCTGGTGGGTGATCAAGTCCTGAATGATATCACTGACGGTTCCCTCGCCGATGTACGGCTGCTGCGGGAGGTATCCTCCGATTTCGCGGAGCAGCGAAGCAGAATCGGGTGAGAGTTCATCGCCGTTGATTCTGATTGTTCCGCGATATGATTCGGTGAATCCGAGGGCTGATCGCAGCAGGGTTGTTTTTCCGCTGCCGGAGGGTCCGTAGAGGACCGCCCATTCTCCGGGCTGCAGGGAGAATGAAACCGGGGCATGAATCGGATCGGTGTGGAATACCGTCTGGACGGAATCAAACTCAAGCGAGTACAATTGAAGAGCCATAGAACGATAATAGTAGAGAAAAGCTGAATGGGGAAGGAAGAGAATATGGAAACATGGACCGAGAAATTTCAGGTGGCCGGCAGCCGCGTGGTTACAAAGGTGAAGCAGCTGATCAAGGAAGGGAATGTCCGGCGGATAATTATTTACAAGCCGAACGGAGAGGTGCTGAAGGAAATCACCGTAACCGCCGGGGTTGCGATCGGCGGCCTGGCTGTATGGCTGCTGCCGTGGCTTGCGGCGCTCGGCGCTCTGGTCGCGATGGGGCTGAACTACACCGTTGAGGTAGAGCGCGTAAAGCAAGAGGACGAGTTCGAACAGGATTTTACCGACGATTTTGATGCATAAATTCTGTCTGTCTGATGTAAGGTGTATTGCCTGACCGGACTCCAGGTAAGCTCCAGGTAGAAATCCGGACATAAGAAAAGGGCGGGTATAAAAAAAGGGGCTGCCAGGTGAACGGCAGTCCCTCTATCCCGGCAGGTATCGGCTTGAAACCTTGCGGCCGATGTGAGTCATCAACAGCTTACTTCTGACGAGCCTTCATGCGGGGGTTTGTCTTGCAGATAACGTACACCTTTCCATGGCGACGAATAACCTGACAATCTTTGTGCCGCTTCTTTGCGGATTTCAGGGATCGTACGATTTTCATTATATTGCTCCTCGTTACACTAATTGGAATACAGGGTTGACTACAGTGACCGCGATCGTACACAATTCGCCCAACTCGGTCAAGGGGAGTCAGCTATGATAGT
>CAZANF010000192.1:0-5738 GCA_964486425.1 uncultured Spirochaeta sp.
GGCCAGCTTGAGTCGATACGGCTTCAGGTACCCCAGCAGTCTTTTCAGCATCGCCCAGTCAAATTCTGCCGTCTCACTCTGCACGGCCACAGGTATGGCTTCTTTCTTTTTCTTTGTAAACATGGAATGTCCTTTTATTATACTTCGCTGGGCTGCTTGCCGGTGACCCCACCGGGAAAGGCGGACTGCGATGCATAGATAGACCGGTACAGATCATTGCGCTGCAGCAAGCCATGATGGGAATCGATATCGGTTATCGAACCCTTATCCAATACGATTATCCTGTCGGCCAGAGCCAGGGTGGAGATCCGCTGCGCGATAATAATAGTCGTCCGCCCCTTCATGAGCTCGCGCAGCTGCTGCTGGATATTCCGCTCCGTTACCGCATCCAGACTGGATGTACAGTCGTCCAGAATCAGCAGCCTGGGATCCTGAAGCAGGGTCCGCGCAATAGCCAGCCGCTGTTTCTGGCCGCCGGAAAGGCCGACCCCGAATTCCCCGACCAGGGTGTCGTACTTCTCCGGCAGGGATTCTATAAAATCATGGATCTGGGCATGCTGCGCGGCTTGCTGAACCTCCTGCAGGCTGGCTCCAGGCTTCCCGAAGGAGATATTCTCATAGATGGTTGCTGAAAACAGGAAGGTCTCCTGCAGAACCGTACCGATCTGAGAGCGCAGATAATGCATGTCCCAATCGGTGATCGGTCGACCATCGATAGTGATTCTCCCGGAGGTCGGCAGATAGAAACGGGGGATGAGAGAAATCAAGGTGCTCTTGCCGGCGCCGGTAAGCCCGAACAGTGCGACGTGCTCCCCCGGTTCGATCGTGAAGGAGATATCATTCAGGATCGGGGTATCGGCTATATACCGAAAGGATACGTTTTCAAACACCATGCGTCCGCGGATCGGCTCCATATGATCCCCGCAATTATAGCGCTGCTGATCCGGAGAGTTCAGAATCTCCAGGACCCGTTCGCCGGCCCCGTTTGCTTGATTTATGAGCGAGGTATTAAATGCCAGAATGCGAATGGGAAAGCCGATAACCCCAAGATAGCCGAGGAAGGCCAGCAGTACACCGAGACTCATTGTCCCGGTAATCACCTGGTATCCACCAAACAGCACAATTAAAAGCGACCCGACCCCATCGGTCAACAAAAGGATGGCATTCAGGTGCACCTGCAGCAGCGAGACCCCGAGATCGGAATTCAGCATGTTTCTGTTCTCTTTATCAAAGGCTCCAATCTCGTGCCGCTCCATCGAAAAGGCTTTTACAATCCGGATTCCGGAGATGTTCTCCTGCAGACGGGTATTCAGATTCCCCATCTGCTGCTGCCGGCGATCTACCGCATGCCGCATTTTATTGCTGAACCGCAGAATAAGCAGAAAGAAGATCGGCAGAAACCCGTACACCACCAGCGCAAGACGCCATTCCTGCCAGAGCATAAAGCCGAGAACCGTAACAGTAACCAGAATAATTCGAATACGGTGTTCGATTCCGAATGCGAAAAAGTTGCGGATAAGCTGGAGGTCGTAGGTTGCGCGCGACATAAGATCGCCGACGCGGGCCCGGTCATAGAAGCTGATATCCAGGTGCTGAAACTTCTCATACATGGCATTGCGAATGTCACGGACAACACTTTCGGCCACCATCCAGTATGTGCGGATCATTACGTGGGCGGTTAGACCGCGGAAGAGTCCGGCAAAGATCAGCAGAACGGTAATAAGACCGAGCTGACCAATGGCACCCTCCTCCAGGATCCGAGGATAGATATAGTCGGTCGTGTATCCGATTGCCACCGGCACCAGATACATAACCAGATCGAGAAGAATCATACAAATGGATGCCAGCATGAGCAGTCCACGATACTTGCGGGTGAAACCCGATATCTTACGCAGCAGTTTTATCAAAGTAACCTACTTATTCTTTAATGTACCTGAAAGACTCGCCAATATAGTATATTTCGTCAAGACGTTATGGAATCGGTTTGGTGCGTAAATCAACATATAATTATTCAGAGGGTAGGGGAAATCCCTGACAGGGAACCGAAAAACGGCATCACTGTCAGGGATTTAATCGAACGCAGGCGCATTTACCTGCGATTCTGGTTTTTTCGGATCAATTCCTGGCGCTGTTTTACACATTCATAACTGGTACCGCCGTCCGGAGGGGTGTTCAGGCAGTAGTCCACCAGTTGATCCACCGTTGTTTCGGCAACATGCATACGCGTGTCCGAGGAGGCGTAATACAGCAAGACTCTTCCGCTATCCTCCTGTATCGCACCGTTGGAAAACACCACATTGGAAACGTCGCCGACCCGCTCCTCTCCCTGAGGCTCAAGGAAGAATCCCCCCGGCCGGGCAATAACGCGGGTCGGATCCTGCAGGTCCGTCATAAATGCATACAGTACATACCGCAATCCCGCAGCGGTGTTCCGCACTCCATGGGCAATATGAACCCACCCTTGCGAGGTTTTAAGCGGAGGGGCGCCGGCGCCGTTTTTTCCCTCCTTGACCGTATGATAGACTCGCGGATCCAGCAGAATTTCCTCGGCGATCTCCGGGTTCTCCATGGAATCGGTAAAACCATAGCTCACCCCGCCTCCGGAGCCGGCTGAGATAAATCCGTCCTGCGGCCGGGTGTACAGCATATACCTGCCATCTACCAGTTCAGGATGCAGCACGACATTGCGCTGCTGCGGAGATGGTGTTTTCAGATCGGGCAGGCGCTCCCAGCTTCTGAGGTCTTTGGTGCGCACAATCCCGGCTGCAGCTACGGCGGATACGGTATCATTTGCCGGGGCCTCCGGATCCCGCCGTTCCTCACAGAAAATTCCGTATATCCAGCCGTCTTCGTGCCGGGTCAGGCGCATATCATACACATTTGTCTCCGGATGATCGGCATAGGGGATTGTAAGCGGCTCTCCGACGAATTGAAACCCGTCGATTCCGTTATCGCTCTGCGCCACTGCAAAGAAGGATTTCCTGTCGGCGCCCTCTACACGACATACCAGGGTATATCGCCCGTCCTCAAGAATTGCTCCGGCATTAAACACCGCGTTAATTCCCATCCGCTGCATGAGATACGGATTATCCCGCGGATCCAGATCATAACACCACTCAATTGGAGCGTGATCAGCGGTAAGTATCGGGTAGCGATAGCGGGTATAGATACCATTACCCGGAGCCAATCGCTCATTCTTTCGCTCTATCAGAGAGTTGTACGTTGTACGCAAGGCCTCCAGCCGGGTAGTAAAAACTTCATTCATTCGATGCTCCTTCCTTCGACAGCGTCAGCAGCCGCTGTGTCCGCTGCATTATTTCCATACAGGCTCTGCCGTTATGATACGGTGTCTTCCAGAACCCTCCTTTAGACTTCGTGTGCAGCAGATTGCCGCTGTCATCCACGCCCCATTTCCATTCACCGTTTTCGCGGTCTGCAATGTAGGTCTGAATAACATTCCACACCTGTAATGCACGCTGCAGATACTCATCCTCTCCGGTCATCTCATAAGCGTTAAGTAATCCTATCACGGATTCGGCCTGCACCCACCATATTATGTCCGTATCCAGGTGAGATTCCTCTTTTTCATTCACAACTCCTCCCAGTGAGGACTGGAAGGCCTCTGCATGTACAGCCTGAACCATCCTGATTACCGCTTCCCGAATTGCATTCTGCAAGGCATGATCACCGATAACCTCGGCGGCCTCCCACAGCAGCCAGGACGCCTCTATATCATGCCCGTATGAAACCGTCGTATTCAGACTGTTCCATTCCCGGGTAAAGAAGAGCCTGAGGTGACCGGTACTGCGGTCAAGGATCTGCTCGATAGTAACCCTAACCAGGGAACGAATCGATTCAGCCACCGCATTATCCGGGTATATCCGGTAGAGACTGGAGAGGGCTTCCAGTACATGCAGATTGGTATTCATCGATTTGGCGCAATTCAGATCCCGTGAACTGAGCCGCGTATCCTGCATGACTCCCCATTCGCGTGAGCAGGCCTCCAGATACCCGCCATGCTGCTGGTCCCGCCCGTGCTCTTCCAGACTGCGGTAGAGATCCAGACATACAGATAGTATTTCACCCCGGGAATACTCCGCACGATTCCCTGCATCTGCCGCAGGCGCTGCGGCTGCGGCTGCGGCGCGAACATATTCGGATAATCCGTACAGCGCAAATGCGATCCCGTAAAAATGCTTCCTGTCATCTGCTGGTATTCCGGAGCGATCGGTCGACCAGTATACACCGCCGTAGTCTTCATCCAGAAAGGACTTCAGGATAAACTCTACAGCATGCTCGGCCGCAGCCAGATACGCAGGATCTCCGAAGCGCAGATAGGCCGCGGAGTAGGTCCATGCAAAGCGCCCGTGCATGACAATCCCTTTGGGAGCCGAGGGATCATGCTCATTATGATGCGAGATATCGCCCCAGTATCCGCCTTCATCCGTATCCATCGCATACTTCTGCCAATAGGGAAGGATATGCTGCGTCAGCTCCTGCTCGGCCGACTGATGCAGCTGATGCAGAGCCTGCTGGTTGTGTGTTTTCATTCTATTGCCACCTTGTAGTTTCTCGTGGTTTACCTTTCGCCCCATTTGGGAAACCGGTTTCCTGATTCTGCAATATACCCGAGAGCCGGCTTGCATAGCAACCGGTTTCCAATTACCCTGATGTATAGTCGGCCGGCAGCGACAAGGAGAATACATGATTATCACACAACAATCACTGAATACATGCAGCTGGTATGTTCGAACACCGCATTTTCCGGAAGCGATACCGGCAGCCGTTCCCGGCTCACTTTTCCAGGCCGTGCATGATGCGGAATTGCTTCCTGATCCATTCACCGGTCAAAACGATACCGAATACCGACGACTGGCGGAGTCCGGCTGCATATTCAGCTGCACCTTCACGCATACCGCAGCAACCAGCGATACCCCCGACTACTTTATCACCTTCGATGCCCTGGATACCATCTGTGAGATATATCTGAATGGATCAAAACTGGGAGCTGCACAGAATATGCATCGCCCGCACCGTTTTCAGGTGAACGATGCTCTGAAGGAAGGGGAGAATCAGCTGGAACTGCGGTTTTCCTCTCCTGTCGCCTACCTTGAAGAGAGGGAGAAGGTCTCCCGGCTGTGGAATCCCCCGCACGGACTTCCCGGTATCGGGCATCTGCGCAAGGCCTATTTTATGTCGGGATGGGATTGGGGTCCGATCCTGCCGGATATGGGACCTTCCGGCCCGATTATCCTTACTGCAGAGGAAGGGGCGGACCTGGACAGTGTGTACATCCGTCAAATCCATGCGAAAAACCGCACTATTCTCCATCTGGACTGGGAGTTGTCCGGTTTTCCACAGGATGCCGACCGCATCTCCGCCGCCGTCAGGGATCCGCACGGATCGCTGATCTTCGAAACCGATAGCGGTATCCACAACACACGCGGACGCTTGAGCGGTGTCATCGAGAACCCGCAGCTGTGGTGGCCCAACGGCATGGGAGATCAGCCCATGTACTCGGTTCAGATTATCTATCACAGCAGTACCGGCAGCTCGGTACAGTCATATTCAATCGGCTTGCGAACGATCCGTTTGAACACCAGCCCGGATGAATGGGGCAGCAGCTTTACTTTTGAGATTAACGGCATTCCCATGTTCATGAAGGGGGCGAATTATGTCCCGCAGGACAATCTTGTTACCCGGATCACCCCCGAACGCATAACCCGGCTGCTGGAAGA
>CAZANF010000193.1:0-5703 GCA_964486425.1 uncultured Spirochaeta sp.
GTTTCGTCGTATGATTCCGATGCGGGAGCGGTGGCGATCAAGCCGAGCGGGGTTCCGTACGACAAGCTTACCCCCGATGATATGGTGGTTCTTTCTCTGGACGGGGAGCGGATTGAAGGTTCGCTGCGTCCGTCCAGCGATACCCCGACGCATTTGTATCTGTACCGCAATTTCAGCGGCATCGGGGGAATAGTGCATACCCACTCAACCTATGCAACCGCCTGGGCCCAGGCAGCACGGGATATTCCGATCTACGGTACCACTCACGCCGATCATCTGGCATGTGATATCCCCTGTGCCGCCCTGATGTCCAAAGCCGAGGTTACCGGAGACTATGAGCTTGAGACAGGGCGGCAGATCACCGGTTGTCTCGAGGAGAGAAATCTCCACCCGGAGCAGTGTCCGATGATAATCATTGCCGGACATGGACCGTTTGCATGGGGAAAGAACGCCGACAAGGCCCTGTATCATGCCGCTGTGCTGGAGCAGATTGCCCAAATGGCGTGGTTAACTGAGTCGCTTGCTCCTGCCGAGCGTTTGCCTGATCATTATATAGAGAGGCATTTCCAGCGCAAGCATGGCCCGAATGCATATTACGGACAGTAAGAGGTGTATATGAAGGATCCCGATCAGCGTTTTACAATCAAGGACATTGCCCGCATGGCAGGCGTTTCAATTGGAACCGTTGATCGGGTTCTGCATAATCGCGGAAGGGTGCGCCCCGAGACAGAAGCGCGAATCAAGGAGGCAATAGAACGGACCGGCTATACCCCGGCGTTCTTTGCATCCCGTTTGAGCAAGAGCCGCAGTGTAACCTTCGGAGTAATTATGCCGCTGCCGGAGCAGGATTCCGGGTACTGGGAGCTGTGCCGGCAGGGAATTGAGAAAACCAGGCAGGATTTGAGTTCGTATAATGTACGGGTGAGGTATTTTTTCTTTGATCGATACTCACCGGAACATGTCGGGTCGGTTATTGATGAAGCCTCCGGTTCCGGGTGTGACGGATTTGTTGTGGCGCCGATTGTGCAGGAGCCATTCCGTGAGGCGGTGGAAAGCGGACGCCTGGGAAAAAACATCACCTTTTTTGACACAGAGCTGACCGGGGTTGAGGTTCGCTGCACGGTAGGACAGGACAGTTTCGCCTCCGGGCTGCTGTCTGCGAAGCTGATATCTCTGCTGATGTATGCACATTCCGACAGTACTGATTTTACCTGCGATAGTGTGCTGGTAATCGATCTGTCGGAAAACGATTTTCATCTTCAGCAGCGAGTTGCAGGATTTATGGAGTATTTCAAGAGCCGGCACACTGGATCACCGCGGGTAATCCAGTGTGCCGATACCGACTCTCCGCAGGAGGTGCACAACCGGATGCAGAAGGCCTTCGAAGGTTTTTCTGCCGTCAGGGGGGTGTTTGTGCCGAATGCGACGACACATCTGTATGCAGCTGCATGCCGGCAGCTGGGTCATGAATCGGTGAAGATTGTCGGTTATGACTGCGTACCGGCTAATACCGAGGGTGTGATATCGGGCGATATCGATTTCCTTATTTCACAGCGGCCGGAAGAACAAGCATCAGAAGCACTTGCCAATCTGTATCGCTTTTCGGCCCTGCAAACAGCGGTTCCTGCCCGCGTCATGGTGCCGATTGATATCATAACCAGGGAAAATGCCCGATGAATGAACCGATACATTCTGCTGATGTGTGCCAGGGAGCGCTGGGTTCACTGCCCGAACTGCTCGCTGAGGTCGCCTTCGAGCGCAAGGTGTACCTGGTTGCCGATCATAATACCTATGCAGCCGCCGGCCGGCGGGCGAATGAACTCCTGCTGGCCTGCGGATTTGATGTTGTCTGCGTTCTGCTGGGTGATGGGGTTGTTCCGGATACCGGGTATTTCTTTACCCTGCTGGAGCAGATCGACAGAAACGGGTATTTGCTTGCCTGCGGCTCGGGAACGATTAACGATCTGGTCCGCTATGCAGCCTTCAAGCTGGATAAGCCGTACTCCATTATTGCTACCGCGCCCTCCATGGACGGATATGCCTCGCATGTCTCGCCCCTGACCGTGCAGGGGGTCAAGAAAACCTACAATGCAATCACCCCGCAGCTAATTATTGCGGACACCGATGTACTATCTGCCGCGCCATGGGGCATGATTCAGGCGGGCTATGGTGACTTGATTGGGAAAATTACCTCGCTGCTGGACTGGCGGCTCTCGAATATTCTATGCGATGAAGTTGTTGAGGAGCGGTCGTTTGCTATGGTGAAGGAAGAGCTCACTGCGGTTCTGAAGTTGACCGATGATCTCCTTACGTGTTCACCGGAAAGTATAGAAGTCCTCATGCGCGGACTGATCGGTTCGGGCGTGGCGATGCAGCTGGCTGGCAGCTCGCGCCCTGCATCGGGTTCCGAGCACCATATCTCGCACTTTCTCGAGCTCTACGGGGATATGTATGATCAGCCGCTGCCCCCGCATGGGGTAAAGGTGGCGGTCGGATTGTGGTTTTCCTCCCGGCTGTATCTGCGCCTGTTTGAAATGGACTTTCAACAGCTGGATGTACGTGATGACCGGGAACAGCGCGCCAGGGATATTCGCAGGCAGTATGGAGAACGCGCCCGGCCTGTTCTGCAGGTTCTCGAGCAGC
This sequence comes from uncultured Spirochaeta sp., assembly GCA_964486425.1. Lineage (GTDB taxonomy): Bacteria > Spirochaetota > Spirochaetia > DSM-27196 > DSM-8902 > Spirochaeta_B. Next base: position 2,644 of record CAZANF010000193.1, read on the forward strand.
GGCCTGCTGCGCTTCAAACTGCCTGCTTGCAGTCCCGGGAAGGTGCTGTGAAAGCCCTGATACGCGAAAATCTCGATGTGCTGCAGGCTGTGCCGGATTATATGCGCAAAATCGGGTTGTTCAGCCGCGATGATGTAAAGGCCATGCCTGTCGACTGGATCCGCCGGGCTGTATGTGCGGGGTTTGAGATTCGCAATCGATTCACCGTTACTGCATTGCTGCACCAGACCGGGGTTCTTGAAGAAACTGTGGATGAGCTTCTGGAAGAGTATGCGGAGCTTATTCGTTGAAGCAGATTTCATGGTTCAGACTTACGTAATACTTAGGGGGATTTTATGAAAGCGACGATCACTATTGTAAAGGATTACGAAATCGGAAGTATCGATTCCCGTATTTATGGTTCATTTATCGAGCACCTCGGACGTGCGGTCTACGGAGGAATCTACGAGCCCGGGCATCCCAGGGCGAATGAGCAGGGATTTCGTACCGACGTAATTGAGCTGATACAGAGGATTAATGTACCGGTAGTCCGCTACCCTGGAGGAAACTTCGTCTCTGCCTTCCAGTGGGAAGATTCTGTCGGTCCGACAGAGCAGCGCCCGCGAAGGCTGGATCTGGCCTGGAGGGCGGTTGAGCCGAATGAATTCGGGTTGAATGAGTTTATGGAATGGGCCGGTCAGGTGAATACCGAGACAATGATGGCGATTAATCTGGGTACTCGCGGGATTGATGCCGCCAGAAATCTGGTGGAATACTGCAACCATCCCGGCGGGTCTTACTGGAGTGATCTGCGAAAGAGCCACGGAGTTGCGGATCCGCATAATATCAAACTATGGTGTTTAGGCAACGAGCTGGACGGCCCATGGCAGGTCGGTCATAAAACCGCAGATGAATACGGCCGTCTTGCCTCGGAAACCGCAAAGGCCATGAAGCTGTTCGATTCCGGGCTTGAACTTGTCGCCTGCGGAAGTTCCAGTGCCGATATGCCGACCTTCCCCCAGTGGGAAGCTACGGTTCTGGATCATACCTATGATGACGTTGACTACATTTCGCTGCATCAGTATTTCAGCAATCAGGATGATGATATAGAAACCTTTCTTGCAGTTAGTCTGAAAATGGATCGGTTTATTAAAACGGTCGCTTCGGTATGTGATTTTGTACAGAGTAAAAAGAGAAGCCGGAAGAGGATCAATCTTTCGTTTGATGAATGGAACGTATGGTTTCACTCCAGGGAGGCAGATGAGGCTCTTGAGCCGTGGATGGTTGGACCTCCCCAGCTGGAGGATGTATACACCTTCGAGGATGCCCTGGTTGTCGGCTGTGCCCTGAATACCCTTATTAAAAACGCGGATCGTGTGAAGATTGCCTGTCTGGCACAGCTGGTAAATGTGATCGCGCCTATTATGACGGAAAACGGCGGCGCAGCGTGGGAACAGACCATCTACTGGCCGCTGTATTACACCTCACGGTATGGCCGCGGAATCTCCATGAATCTGAATGTAGCCGTACCGGCATACGAGAACAAGACATATGGTGAGGTGCCGTATCTGGATGCCTCGGCAGTAGTATCCGAGGACCGGCAGTCGCTGACCATTTTTGCCGTCAACCGCAGCCTCCAGGAAATGATGCAGATTGATACCATCTGTCATGGTCTGCCTGACTATGAGCTGGTCGAATGGGTGGAATTAGCCGACTATGATCTCAAGCTTGTCAATACGGCTGCACAACCGTCCGCAGTACAGCCGCGGACACAGGCCGTATCTTCGGACATGGATGTAGCCGTCAAACCCCTGTCGTGGAATATGCTGCGATACAGTAAGAGGTAGGCCAGGGGATATGATTCATTTTCTTCTCTGGTGACCCGTCGGCGGATTTCCGTGGCGGAGATTGACAGCGATGGATTATGTGTCCGGCAGGGAGTTGCTGCGGCAGACCCTGCTGTACCAGTGTGCACTCTGTTTTGGAACCCGCTGCTGGGTCTCATAATCTACATAATACAGCCCGAATCGCTTGGTATAGCCAAACGCCCATTCGAAGTTGTCCAGCAGGGTCCATACAAAATATCCCCGCACATTTACTCCTTCCTGTATTGCACGATGCATGGCGGAGATATAACTCCTGATATAGGTAATGCGGTCGCTGTCCTCAACCAGGGATGCATGGTGCTCATCCGCATACGCCGCTCCGTTCTCGGTCACCAGGATCGGCGGATTATCGTACTCGTCGCGAATCCAGGTAAGCACGTCGTAGAAGGCCTCGGGATACACCTCCCAGTCAATATCAGTAAAAATGGCATCGGTGTAGGTGGGGCGCATAATGCGAAAACCGATAAACGGGATCGCGGTGCGCCGGGCAATCAGCCGGGAATAATGGTTTACGCCGATGAAATCAATGGGAGTTGTTATGATGTCGAAATCCCCGGGGCGTATTGAACGGTTCAGGAGCCGGATAAGATGCTTAACCCCGGCGGGATAATGTCCGCGCAGAATCGGGTCCATGCAGAGGCGATTGAAGGCGTTGTTGACACGTTTGGCGACAGCGGCGTCCTTCCGGCGGTGCGGGTATGCCGGCACGAAGGCATTGGCGATTCCAACCTTTGCTTGAGGATAATTGGCTTTCAGTATCTGTGCTGCCGTACCATGCGCAAGCAGCATATTGTGAACGGTGTGAGCGGCAGCGATAGGGCTTTTTTTACCGGGGGCATGCACCCCGCCGAGATAACCTGCTCCGGCGACAGACAGTATCTCATTCACGGTAATCCAGGACGAGACGCGGTCTCCGATGCGCTGAACTACTGTTTTTACATAGTCTGCAAACGGGCCGAGGATTGAGCGTTTCGCCCAGCCGCCTTCATCCTGCAGCGCCTGGGGCAGATCCCAGTGATACAAGGTGACCATTGGCTTGATGCCGTACTCGCACAGACGGTCTACGATGCGGTCGTAGAAATCAAGACCGGCCTGGTTTACTGTACCTCTTCCATGCGGGAAGATCCGGGGCCAGCTGATGGAAAAGCGGTATGATCCGCATCCCAGGTCGCGCACCAAATCAATATCTGTAGCC
>CAZANF010000194.1:0-5694 GCA_964486425.1 uncultured Spirochaeta sp.
AACGGAGCCGACAGCACAGCCAGATCCCGTACAAGGTGCACCAGATCCCGCATGAGCCGTTCTGCAGATGCCGGATCCGTCTTGCGCGATTTCCACGGCTCATTGTCCTGGAAAGTCTTGTTGCCAAGGTCGCATAGCTGGAAAAACAGACGATAAGCATCGCGAATCTCCGCCCATTCCAGCTTCCCGGTAAGCTCGGCTTCTATCCGCTGTACCTCGGCGTGAAACTCGCGGCTGCGCTCCTCGGTGTACCCCTGAGGATCCGCACTCGGTGTATCACCGGCCGGTACGGCAGCATCAAAATACTTGTACAGGAAGGTCATGGTGCGGTTCACCAGATTCGAGAAGTTTCCTATGAGCTCCCCGTTCACCTTGCCCTGAAAGTCGTCCCAGGTAAACATGTAATCCGAACTCTCCGGGCGGTTGTAATAGAGATAAAATCGCCATACATCGGCCGGAATTCCCGTCTCCCTGGCATCGGTGCCGAACACACCCATTCCCAGGCTTTTCGAGAACTTGCCGGTCTCGTAATTCAGATACTCGGTGCTGCTCATATGATGCAGCATGGTCCAGTTGTCCCCGCTGGCAAGCAGCGAACATGGAAAAATAACGGTATGGAAGGGAATATTGTCCTTGCCGATGAACTGGAACAGTTCAACATCATCCGGGTTCTTCCACCAGTCTTCCCAGCGATCGGTCAGCCCGGCGGTAATGGAGATGTACCCGATCGGTGCATCGAACCATACATAAAACACCTTCTTTTCAAAACCCTCAAGCGGTACCGGCACGCCCCACTTCAGGTCGCGGGTAATAGCCCGCTCCCTTAACCCGTCCCGAATCCAGGCCTGCGTCATCTTGACTGCATTGTTGGCCCAGCGACCCTCTTTGGCTGCTGTATCCATCCAGGCCTGCAGCTTCGGCAGAATCGCCGGCAGATCCAGATACAGGTGTTTGGTATCTTTCAGTACCGGAACCGAATTATCCAGCAGACTGCGCGGATTGATCAGCTCGGTGGGCTCCAGCAGCTTGCCGCAGTTTTCACACTGATCCCCTCGTGCCCCTTCATACCCGCAATGCGGACAGGTCCCGTATACATAGCGGTCCGCCAGATACATATCGCTCTTTTCGCTGTAGAGCTGGCTTATGGTATGCTCGTTGATGTAGCCGTTGTTATATACCTTTTTAAAGATATCCTGGGTAACCTCAACCTGTTCCGGGGTCGCAGTTCGACCGTACTTGTCAAACGACAGATTGAACCATGTGTATATCTCGGTATGAATCTTGTGATAGCGATCACACAGCTCCTGCGGGGACACCCCCTCTTCCAGGGCCCGTGTCTCGGTCGCGGTTCCGTTCTCGTCACTGCCGCAAATATACAAGGTCTCATATCCGCGCGAACGGCAGAAACGCGCAAATACATCGGCGCTCAGCACCTGAATCAAGTTACCTAAATGAGGAATGTTGTTGACATACGGCAGAGCCGAGGTTATTAATCGCTTTTTCATAGAACGACATCATAGAAAGTGTACCCCCCGCTGTCAACCTTGCGGATTTTCAGGCTCCTTGGAAAAGCGTTACTAAAGCCTTGTATCCAATGGACTTTAGCATTAAATTGTATGTATGAATACGAACTCGACATCGGCAACAACCGAAAAGCTGCGAGAAATCATACATCTCCAGACCGAGGTTATACGCAGCGGCCCGGATCTCGGTGAGATTATGAATCTGGTAGTTAAGGCAGCTGTCTCTCTGGTCGATGCCGACAGTTCTGTTATCGAGTTTGCAGAGGAAGATGATATGGTATACAGGGCTGCTGCCGGCATCGCCGAATCCTATCTTGGACTTCATTTGAAACGCAGCAGCAGCATGTCGGGACTCTGCGTGCAAACCAACAGCATCCTTCGCTGCAATGATACCGAAATTGATCCCCGTGTAGACAAACAGGCCTGCAGACGTATCGGATTGCGATCCATGGTGCTCCTTCCGCTTCAGCATGACGGAGAACCTATCGGGGTATTGAAGGCGTTTTCTGCCCGGCCGAAAAAGTTTTCAGATGAAGATATCTCACTGCTGGAGATGCTGGCTGAAATCCTGAATGCTGCCATGTATTTTACCGAGAAATACAATCACAATGAACTGTTCTATAGAGCAACCCATGACTCCTTGACCGATCTGCCGAATCGTGCGTTGTTCATGGACCGCCTGCGCAGCGACCTGGCCAAAAGTAATCGCTCCTCCAGCTATGTCGGTGTGCTGATGATAGATATGGATGACTTGAAGATTGCCAACGACACCTACGGACACCGCACCGGCGATGCAATCCTGAAAGAGTTTGCCCAGCGCTGCCGCGACTCAACCCGGACCTCCGATACCATTGCCCGCCTGGGTGGTGATGAATTCGGGATTATCCTGCCGTCAATCGAATCCGCCGAGGGTATCGGCGCCGCAATCGAGCGTCTGCAGGAGTCGATAGCCATTCCCTTCCGTTTTGAAGGCAGGACATACCATCTGCGCGCCAGTATAGGCGCCGCTCAGTTTCCCTATGACGGCAGCGACGTTGAAGTTCTGCTGGACATTGCCGACAAACGCATGTACGCCCATAAACGTGATCACAAACAACTGGTCGGATAGATCCCGGTTACTCCGGCAAGCAGGGAAATCGAACAGTAACCTCGGTTCCCCCGTCTGAAATTACCGACAGTTCACCGCCGATTTGTTTGATAAAGGATTTCAGCAACAGCGTCCCCATGCCCTCCGGTGTTTTGACTGTCTGCAGGCCGATCCCGTTATCACAAACCTGAAGCACACCCCAGGTACTGCTGCCGTGGTATTCCTGCTGCAGGCTCACCCGAATGGATCCCTTCCTGCCGTGTCCGCCCTGCCCGGCAGAAGGAAACGCATACTTCATTGCATTTGTAATCAACTCGTTTACTATCAGACCCAGCGGGACCGCTTTATGACTAATTATGCGACATGTCACGGCATCAATCTGCAGCCGGATTGAGTCTGTGTGATTAAACACCTCAAATGCCGACTGAGCGACTTCAGATATGTACCCGGAAAGATCTATGCTGTCGATACGGTCGGATCTGTACAAGAGATCATAGAGTTCGGCAATGGCCTTGATTCGATACCGGGACTCCTTGAAAACCTCCTGCAGATGTGTATCTGATTCATTCAGTGCAGACAGATGCAGCATACTCGATACAAGGCTCAGATTATTCTTCACCCGATGCTGAAGCTCCCGCATAAGCAGCTGATTCTCCTCTACCATGCGCTGCAGCTTGCGCTCCGTTTCCTTCATGCTGGTGATATCCCGACCTACCGCATACAGTACACCATCCTCGGTCAGAACGCTGCGCCACTCGATTGTACGGAAGGAATTATCCCGTGTTTGCAGGCGATTTATATAGGTATCACGATCATCATGAATGCGGCGTACGCTGATCTCATGCAGTGTCGGAATTACATCATCCGGATGCAGGAAATCCTGCACGGAATGACCGGCTATCTCTTCTACGGGATATCCCAGGCAGGCTTCCCAGGCGTTATTTACCAGCAGTAGTACACCGTCTGTATTTACAACACACATAAGATCCGGTACCAGATCAAAAAAGCGGGTAAATTCCTGACGAGAGAGATAGGTCATATCGTCCATGGCTTTTATTCTATCACCTTATGGAGATTGCAGCGATATTTTTCTGGCCGATAATTTATCTCACCCCCTTCGGGGATACATGATTTCAACAATTCTTTAAAGCATGTATACTGAAGGTAATGAACAATAAAGAAACAGAAACCAGAGAAGATAGTTTTGCGGCTCTATTTGAAAAGAGCATCTCCCAAATGAGCTCCCTGCAGCCCGGTGAGCGCATTGAGACCACCGTCGTTTCGATATCAAATGACTGTGTCTTCCTCGAACTCGGCGGCAAAAGTGAGGGTCAGCTTGATCTCTCCGAGCTCACCGACCAGAACGGCGAAATCGGGGTACAGGTGGGTGATACCATACCAGTGTATTTTCTTTCCAATAGAAACGGCGACATGCTGTTCACCACCAAGATCAGCGGCGAGAAGGCCGTAGGAGCTGTGCTGGAAAATGCCTATAGCAACGGTATACCGGTCGAAGGTGTGGTCCAAAAGGAAATCAAAGGCGGGTTCGAGATTTTGATCGGTGAAAGCAGGGCCTTCTGCCCGTATTCACAGATCGGCCTTAAACGTGTTGAGAATCCTGAAAGCTATGTCGGCAAGCACCTCACCTTCAAGATCCTGGAGTTCAGCGGCAACGGCCGCAATATACTTGTATCAAACCGGGCAATCCTCGAGGAAGAGCAGGCAGAGCGGATAACCGAACTCAAGAAACTGCTGAAAAAGGGAATGACCGTTAAAGGTACCGTAGTAAAAACCCAGAACTTCGGCGCATTTGTGGATATACAGGGGGTACAGGCCCTGCTGCCAATCTCCGAGATAAGCCGCAGCCGGATAGATGACATCACCACCGCCCTGTCGGAGGGCGAGGAGATTACCGCCTCAATACTCGAACTTGACTGGCAGCGGGAACGCATAACCCTGAGCATGAAGGCCCTGCTTTCCGACCCCTGGGACACCGCTCGCAGCAACTATCCGGTTGATTCCAAACACACCGGAACCGTAGCCCGGGTAACCGACTTCGGAGCCTTTGTGACCCTCGAGCCCGGCCTGGACGGCCTGGTACATATTTCCGAGTTCAAGGCGGACGACCGGGACACCGGCCCCGGGGACATGGTAAAAGCCGGGCAGAAGATCTCCGTACAGATTAACAGCATCGACACGGAGAAGAAACGGATATCACTGCGGCAGGTATCATCCAACCAGGTGGATGCTGCAACACAGAAATATTTTGAGCCTGAAACCGAAACCTACAACCCTTTTGCCAATCTGCGCAGGGATGTCAAAACCTCGAAGTAGTAGCGGGTCTGCGACAGATTTTGTCGCAGACCATGCCTGCGGTAAGGGCCTTACAACAATATTCCTTCGGAAATGAGGGAATTCTGGCCCGAGGAAGCAGTTGCGATGTGGCAAACGGCTGACTGGTGGTGTAATACCCTTGGCGGATCAGTTCATCTTGCACTCTCCGGTATAAAAAAAATGCAGTGTTTTCAACAGGCCTGGGCAGACTGGCTCGAAACCGATAATGAATTTGCAGTCGCAGACCGGGCTATGATGGCTGCCGATAACGGGAGGTATATGAATCTGCTGGCGATACATGGAACCAGCACATCTCATCAACCCCCGTCACGCTCCTGCTGAAAATCGATCGTCAGCCTCAGCATATCACGCAGCTGAATGCCGTTCTCGAAAATGGGTTCTGCATAATTGCTGGTAAAGAAATCACGGTCGATTTCGGTAACCCGAAAGCCCTGCCGCTGGTAGAATGCGAGCTGATACCCGAACGTGCCGGTCCCCACCTCCAACTGCCGGGCACCGGCATTGCGGTAAAACTCCAGCACCCAGGCCAGCAGGCGGCTGCCGACACCGTGCTGGTGAAGCTCCTCCTGCACGGCGATACTCATGAGTTCAAACGCTCCCTCCCCGCGAGGGAGGACCAGGCAGACAGCGATCATCCTGCTGTCGATGAAGGCTGCAAAGCAGTCCGAATGAGGGAGATACGAAAGTACCTTTTCCTCGGAAGGATCAGCCAGCAGGATAAGCTCCAGT
>CAZANF010000195.1:0-4145 GCA_964486425.1 uncultured Spirochaeta sp.
GCAAACATATGAAAAGGGCGTATATCCCCTCATAGCTGTCAGCATTCTCTTTATCGCAACCCTCGGCATAGTCGCCGATGGCCTTGTACATGCCGTTCAGGGGTTCCTCCTTCTGCAGCAGCACCCGGCACGCCTGCTGCATGACTTTACCGTATCCGGCGGTACCGGCGGGGCGTTGCTGAACGCCGCCGTTATGGGAGCCATTGCACTGTGCATGATCGCCGTCACGAAAACACGCCTGTCGGGCCCGACAATTGCAGCCGTGTTTACCATTATAGGATTCAGTCTCTTCGGGAAAACCCCGCTGAACGCGATACCGATAATGGCCGGGGTATATCTGGCCAGCCGCATAGCCGGAACATCGTTTCAAAGCTACATACTTATGGCTCTGTTCGGGACCGCACTGGGTCCTCTGGTTACCTATCTAAGCTTTGAAATCGGATTCTCCGGAATTCCTGCCGCTCTTATCGGGGCGGCGGGGGGATTAACCGCAGGTATTCTGCTTCCGTCCGTGGCAATGGCAATGCTGCGAATGCATGAAGGATTCAATCTCTACAATATCGGGCTCACCAGCGGGTTTATCGGCCTGTTTGCCGCCGCGCTGCTGGCCGGAGTACACCGGGATATACCAACTGCACTCATATGGAACGACCTGGCAGTGATTGAGCTTACGCTGCTCGTCCCTGTACTGTCACTCCTTTTTGTTCTATGGGGTTTACTGACGGATGGGCGCAAGGTTGGAAAAAATCTGCTTGCCATTATGAAACACACCGGGCGCTTGCCGTCGGATTTCATGGCGATGGTCTCCCCCGGGGCGGCGTTAGTGAATGCCGGTCTGCTTGGATTAGCCGGCTCAGCCTACCTGCTCATAATCGGGGCCGATATAAACGGCCCGGTTATCGGCGGACTGCTCACCATTATGGGATTCGCTACCTTCGGCAAGCATCCGGCGAACTGCTGGTCGGTCGCCCTCGGGGTGCTGTGCGCCACCCTGGTGTTCGGGATGTCTCCGACCGACCCGGGGCCGGTGCTCGCCCTGCTGTTCGGCACAACCCTTGCACCACTAGCCGGAGAATTCGGCCCGGTTATCGGCTTTGCCGCCGGATTCGTACACCTTTCCCTGGTGGAGCGAACCGCAGCCTGGCATGGGGGCCTGGACCTGTATAACAATGGATTCGCCGGGGGGCTGACTGCTACCCTGTTTGTAGCCGTCATTCAGTGGGTTCGTGCAATCCGGGATAATTAGTGTATGATATGGAGTATGGGAGCGAAGTATGAAGAATAGAGAATACCTTATCCATCTGCTGGCCGAGATATCCAACTATATCCTGGAAGGGCAGCCTACCCGTATGGTTATCTCGTTGCATCAGGAAAAAGACGGGGTGCATCTATGCGTCATAGATTCCCAGAAGCGCAGCGACGAAGAGATTGCTGCCATCCACAATGACCTGAACACCAGCGCCCGGCCCGAACTTGCAGAATACTATGGATCCATGGGAGGAAGCGACCTGGTCGGGAAAGCCCGTCTGAATCTGATCGGCTGGCAGGTCAAGCATGCTGATGTCAGCCGCACCAACGAAGGCACCAAGATCGACCTCTGGCTGGGCGGCGACAAATTCGACCCCAGCCTGTTCTCGATTCCGCAGTAATTACTCGCCGGCCGGCAGCCGCACTCGCACCCAGATAACTGCAATGACGGCCGTTACGACCATGGCGGCATACAGCAGTTCGAAGCCGGTTATTCCAATCGGGCCTCCGGCTTCCGCCAGCAAGCCTGCCGAAACATTCCCGATTACATTGCCCACACCGAAGCTCATCAGCTGCAGGATCTGATGTACCCCGCCGCGATTATGCGGCTCACAATGGGTATCGACATACATGGAACACAGTGCTATGCCGAAGGCGTAGGTAAATCCGTGCACGCTGAACCCCACCACAACAAGTGCAAGCGGCAGACCGCCGGCCAGCATGAAGACCGTGAAACGAAACAGCTGAAATATCAGACCGAACAGCAGCACCCTGCGATAGCCCCAGCGACGCACCAGTCGGTCGAGGAAGAACAGCGCAAACAGCTCCGGCATCTGTCCAAGGCTCATGATCGGCATAATACTGCTGGAGGGAGCCCCCAGCGAGGAAAGCAGGGGACTGCCGCCGTAGATATAAAAGCGGTCCATAATAACCACCAGCAGCATCGCTACGGCAACCGACAACACCTTCGGCCGCAGGACCACCCGGATCGCTTCCTTTGGTATCAGTCGGGAAATGCTCCCCGGATGCACCAGCCTCCGTTGCGGAATCGACAGCGACCACAGACTCATAATGACCGAGGCAACGGCGGAAAGCCGCAGGGCATCGACAAAAGCTGCCGTATCCACCACTCGCAGCCAGAAAAAGCTGAAAAACCAGGCCACCGCAATCCAGCCGACGGTGCCGTAGACGCGAATACGGCCGAATTCCCCGCGCCCGCGTTCCTGCAGATGCCCGAACACAACGGTATTGGTCAGGGGCATGGTTGCCCCCATAAAAATCATGTATCCCAGGTATCCAAAGAGAATCGGATAGAACCCCTCGGCCTGGCTGAGGCTCCAGACCAGTACCGCCCCTACAGCATGAGAGAGTGCCAGAAGCCGCTCGGCGCTTATAAGGCGGTCGACGATGATCGCCCAGACAAGGGGTGAGACAAAGGCCGACACGGCGGCCATAGACAGTACGATGCCTGTCCGGGTGCCGCTGAGTCCTACCTCCTGCAGCAGATACAGGCTGAAAATCGGCACCACCGCACCCAGCGCAATGCTGTGCAGGAAATACATGATGCATAACCGCGGGACAAGCGCGCGAGCCGATTGAGGATTGTTCGGGGGAGGGGTATTGATCATGCTATATCACCATTCATGCGAAGTGCGACGAGTGTACAGGAAATGGCCAGGAGTGATAAGACAACCGGCAGGTGCAATTCGGCCGCTATCGATCAATCCAGTGCCGCAGTGCACGCGAAAGCCCGGCAATTGCGTAGCGCTTGCGCGCTTTCAATGTATCGATATTCTCCCCGGTGGCCTCGGATATCTCGCGAAAGGTCATCCCGCCGAACACCTGAGCCTCCACTACCTTGCGCTGGGCAATCGGCAGCGCATACAAGGCATCGTTCAATGCATCCACCAGACAGTCACGGACGTATCTCTCCAGGGGATCGAATCCGGCCGCCGCGATAATCTGCTGCAGGGTCTCTTCCGCGACATCGGTTTCTCCCCGGGCGATGCGTACCTTTTCATGACGATATGCATCGATGAGCCGGCGGGTGAGAAGCGAGTTTATCCAGGCGGGCAGATTGTGAATCCCGGGAACAAGCGGCACCCTGGCAAGGGTCTCTGCGTACACATCGTGGACCAGATCCTCGGCGGCTTCCAGGGAATGGCCGGCTGCGCGCAGCCGCGCGATAAACCGGGGTTTTTCGCTATTATAGGCCTTCTCTATCCGCCGAACGTTTGCAGATTGTTTTGCATGCTGTGTCTTTTCCATACTATCTGCCAACTACGACGAACGAGAACCGTATCGGGTGTATTTAGTCTGGAACAAAATACCCCAATTCAACACTGTGCTGCAGTATATGCTGCACCAGGTCCCAGAGTGCCTCCGATCCCTCACGAATGTGCCGGTTCTTCTCCACTACCGTCTCGCAGGCGATCCCGTATTTCTTCCAGGTATAGCCGTTGTTCAGATAATTCTGCAGCAGGGGTTCAAGCCTGTCAAACACAGCCGCGAATTTGGCCTCGGGAGTGGTACGGCTTTCAAACTCCCTCCACAAGGCAATATACTCATCCCGCTGATCAGGGCTCAGCAGGCCGAAGATCCGCTGCGCCGCGGCTTCTTCCTTCAGGTTCACATCCATCCGCGCGGCATCGTACAGAAACACATCACCGGCATCGATTTCGACGATGTCATGGATAAGCAGCATCTTGATTACCTTTTCCAGATCAACCGGAAAATTGGCATACTCCTTCAGCAGGATCGCCATTATGCAGATAGACCACGAATGCTCCGCATCGTTCTCGAAACGGCTGCCGTCGAAGAGCTTCGACTGCCGGATAATTCCTTTGATCTTGTCGATCTCCACAATGAACTCCAGCTGCTGCGTGAGCCGCTGAGGT
>CAZANF010000195.1:4245-5693 GCA_964486425.1 uncultured Spirochaeta sp.
CCGCACTCACATTACCGGTATCAGCCGGATCGCCGCTGAATTCAGCCTGCAGCGCAGGATCAAACGGCCGCCGGTATACCCGGACCTCCTGCCCTGATGCACGCAGCAGATTGGTGAGATCCGCCAGCTGCTCCGGCGTCCCGGATACATAATTGATGACCACATTATCGTATCCATGCGCGCGGGGAAACTGTTCGATGAGCTGACTCACGTCAGCCGTTTTATCTGCTCCTTCGGAGTCGTTCAGAATAATTACCATGAGTGTATCCTCGCCTATGTAATAATATGGTGATATGCCGAATCCCTGCATGCAGTTCGCTGATACCGTACGGCCGGATATCCGGCGGTAAAGGTCTCATACACGGTATGATGCGAAGGGATACCGAGAAAACGGCGCAGCGGTCGATGCATCGCCGCCGCACGAACCAGAAATCCGTTATAGCAGGTTCCAATCCCCAGGCTTTCCGCATACAGCTGCGCATTAGCCGCCCAGATTACCGCATCCTCGCTCGGACAGCTCGAGCGTCGATCAGCATGAAAGACAAACAGCACCGGGGCATCATGGGTCAGGTTGTTCTCGCCCCGAAAATAACGATCGATATGGGCCTTATACCCCTGCAGACGGCGCAGGCCCTTGCGTCCGGTGCACAGAAAAATACACGGAATGGTGAGCGGGTTCAGAATAATCCGGCTGAGCAGACGAAAGAAGCGCATGGTTAGATCACTCAGCTCCTGCATCCGCTGCATGGAGTTCACCACCGTGATACCAACACCGCGTGAATTGGTTCCGGTTGGAGCATGATTAACCACCGCCAGGATATCCTTGATAACTGATTCCGGCAGAGCCTGCGGACGATAATGACGTACGCTGCGCCGACGCTTGATCAGATCCGCAGTGTTCCGGGGGGTCTCAACCGCGAGTCTATTCAGTGGCTCCCCGGATTCCAGCACTTGTCCCTGCTCATTCTTCCACAAGACCGCCGCCTCGGGACATATAGCTGAACAGTGACTGCAGCGGATACATCTATCGTCATCAATCTCCATAGTTTCGGGGTGTATTGCATCGGCGATGCAGTCACGTATACACAGACCGCAGCGCGAGCATCCCTCAAGATCAATCGTAGCTGTCATACGCAATAGTAGCATACCCGCCTGCACAGAGGGAATTCAGGCAAAGAATGGAGAATCACCTTGACTTAGAGTCGACTCCAATAATTATCTTAGGAGAGGAGGCAGCGAATGAAATCTACGGAACACGCGCGGACACAGCCGCAGGCAATGTACACCGTGCAGGAGGTCAGCGAGCGGTCGGGACTGACGCCCCATACCCTCCGCTATTACGAGAAAGAGGGGATACTGCAGAATATTCCCCGCAACCGCAGCGGTCACCGGCGCTTTCGCAGCACCGACATCGACTGGATCGGGTTTGTAAAATGCCTGAAAGGCAC
>CAZANF010000196.1:0-5686 GCA_964486425.1 uncultured Spirochaeta sp.
CAAGATTTTGCTCGGCAAGATCGAGATCCAGCCTGAGCAGATCAATACGTTCCTGCAGCAGAGTTATCTTCTGCTGGATATCGCTGAGCTTATCCTTCGCATCACGTTGGGATTTTTCCAGGCGGATTTCAGCCTGTCGTACAGCTGATTCTTCGGCTGCAGCTGCATACACCGCCGAACCTCCATCGTATAACGGCCATCGAAGGGAAACACCAGCGGTCCATTCAAACCCGTCCCCCAGGCCCTGAAATACTGCCGACAGATCCTCGGGATTGTCTCGCTGCTCGGGATAGCGCGGCTCAATACGAGCAAAAAGCGAGAGCCGGGGGGCCCGGTCTACAGCGTTGACAATCTTCTGCAGTTCGGCTTCGCGTCGCGCGCGTTCAGCACGATCAATTGCAACCGGATTACCCGCAGCTGCATCCGGCTGAAGAAATGCTGCAGCAGTAGAGAAGTCGAACGATAGATTGCGGCCGGTTACGGTTATGGTTCCGCCGGTTAACCCGGTGAGTCGGCGTTCACTGCGTTGAAGGTTTTCCTCTATATCAAGCTGCGCTTCGCGTGTCCGGTTGGCGGCAATTCGCAGCTGCAGCAGCTGCCTGGCGGTGATAAGGCCATCGGCACGATCAAGCTCCGCCTGTTCAATTCGACGCCGATCCAGATCTTGGGCAAAATCTAGTGCTGCGGCTGCGTCGCGCAGATCAGCAATCGCGAGATATAGCTGAACCGCAGAGGCAATCAGCTGATTCTGTGCATCGCGCTCAGCCAGCTGTGCCGCTTCGTACCCGGAACGTGCCAGTGAATCGCGCGCGCTCAGTGAGCGGGTCTCAATTAATCGTCCTCCGGCAGCTATCGGCTGGTCAAGCTGCGCCGAGACGTAGGGGGTCAGAGAATAGGCGAGCTGCTCGGCAGGTTCATCCGGGGCAGTGAGGGTTCTGCGGAGAACTGCGCCGGTTTCAATATTCATCCGGCCATCACCGGGTAGCGGCAGACTCCCGCGAACACGCGGCTCACTCGAATGGCTTTGTGTTATCGCGGATTGAGGTGGTGTATCAATGCGTCGTGAATCATAGCTGTACAGATCCGAGTCGATTTCTATCTGTGGGCCGGCCCCGCCACGAGCTGCCAGATAACCCAGCCGGGCTTCCTCCCGTGCCATCCCGGCAATCTGTAGATCCGGGCTGTGTTCCCTTACAGCTCGCAGCACCTCGGTAAGTGTCAGATGGGCTGCTTCATCCGTCTGCTCTGCTGCCGGGGTCTGGGCACCGACCATAAGTACTGCAGCAGCAGTGAATAGCAATATGCCCGAAATCCTTCCGGCTGCCCCTGGAGCGCTTTGAATATTCAAGGTTTTCATAACTGACTCCCGGTTTGTGAGGTGTGTGTATTCCGGCGCCGGTCATAAAACAGTCCGTATACACAGGGGATAATGACCAGTGCGGTTATAGTAGAGAAAACAAGACCGAATACTATGGTGCCGGCCATGGGACTCCAGATAACGCTGCGTCCGCCGATGCCGAGTGCAATCGGCAGCAGCCCGGCAATGGTCGTGAGGCTGGTAAGCAGAATCGGGCGCAATCGGGTAGCGGCTCCGGTAATCACAGCCTCGGTAATCGACATTCCCTGTTCACGTTCCTCATTGATGAAACTGATAAGTACTATGCTGTCGTTTACGGCAATACCCGCCAGAGCGACACCCGCGTATATAACAGTTGTTGAAAGCGGGGTACCGGTAAGCAGCAGAAACAGGATAACCCCTATAAAGGCAAAGGGCACACTGAACATAATAAGTATTGGCTGAGTGTAGCTGCGAAACTGGGTGGCCAGAATCAGATAGATAAGGAAGATACCGATCAGGAAAACCCGGAGAATATCGAACAGCAGGGTGCCGAACTCTGCAAATTGACCGCCCACCGAGAGCTGTACATCAGGCACTTCGGAAGCGATGTCCTGATTGAACAGGTTTTCGATACGCTGATTGATACTGCCCAGGTCAACCGACTCAGAGGCCTCCGCCTCGATAGTGACCTCGCGACGTCCGTCGAGTCGACGGATTGAACTGAGTACCTCGCCATCCTCGATGCGAGCAACGACTTCCAGGGGAATACCTCGTCCGTCCGGGGTGGGTATCCGCAGCTGTGCGAACTTGTCGTAACTCATTTCGCCGGACAGCTCGTAACGAACACGAATGCTAATTTCTTCGTTGTCGGTGAATACCGTCCCGGCATCTACACCGTCAAAGGCGCTGCGGATGAAGCGTCCCACCGAGGATCGGGTGAGGCCGTAGCGGCTTGCCTGATAATCGTCGACAACAATACGCAGCTCGGGGCTGGAGAGCTCCAGATTGTCGCGCACATCAAATACCCCCTCGGTACTCCGCAATTCCTCGCGGATAGCGGCAGATGCGGTACCAAGCTGCTCGAATGAGTTGCCGAACAAGCGAAAGGACAGCGGAGGATCAACCGGAGGGCCGGTCTGCTGACTTCGATAGCGGACCGTCTCGGCTCCGGCGATATGATCGGTGCGCTGTTCAGCATCAGCCAGTATTTCGGGAACGGAACGGGTTCGTCCTTCGGCCTGCTCTGTAAGATCGACAACCAGCTGCCCAACTGCAGGATCGCTCACATTTTCATTGCTGCCTGCCGAGAAACCTACATAGGCGTTTACCGCCTGCACCTCCCCGTTACCGACCAGCGGCAGCAGTTCCTGCTCAAAACGGCGGACAGTCTGGTTGGTTTTCGCGATTGGTGTGCCGGCCGGCATCTGGATGTCAATGAAGAAGACGCTGAAGTCCTCGGCATCAAAGAGATTCTGGCGGATAAATCCGGTCATGGCGAAGGTCGCCGTCATAATTACCAGCACCAGCACAACCGCCCTGCCGCGACGATGATAGATGGAGCGCAGAATTCGTGCAAAACCATCCTGCAGTCCGTGAAACCAACGAGCCAGACGACTCTCGCGCAGCTTCCCCGGCCAATCTGCGAAGTGACTGGGGAGAAATACTGTAGCCTCAATCGTGCTCACGATCAGTGCAATGCTCACGGTGAGCGGGACGACTCG
Organism: uncultured Spirochaeta sp.; assembly: GCA_964486425.1. Lineage (GTDB taxonomy): Bacteria > Spirochaetota > Spirochaetia > DSM-27196 > DSM-8902 > Spirochaeta_B. The sequence goes on from CAZANF010000196.1 coordinate 3,061, forward strand.
CAAAAAGCGGCCGATGATTCCTGGAAGGAAGGTCAGCGGCAGAAATGCTGCCACGGTGGTGAGGGTAGCTGCCCAGACCGGAATTGCAACTTGATTGACCCCTTGTATTGCCGCCTGATGCTGGTCGAGGCCTTGCTGCTGCAGCCGGAAGCTGTTCTCCACAATAACTATAGCATGATCAACAATAAGCCCGAGTACCAGCACCAGGCCGAACAGGGTGTTGCTGTTCAGGGTTTCGCCAAAGGCCTCCAGCAGTACAAAGGTGGCAGCAAATGTGACCGGTATTCCGATTGCGGCCATCAGGGCATTGCGCATTCCGACAAATACCAGCAGGATGGCAACCAGTAGAATGAGCCCGTATACGGCGTTGGTGACCAGAACATCAATGCTGTCGCGGATCTGCACCGTCGAGTCGTTGAAATAGGTGATTTCGATGTCTTCAGCAAAGCCTTGATCGGTAAATTGCTGCACGACCTGCTCGGTATTCTCGATTATTCCTACGCTGCTGCCCCCGGGAACCTTGGTCACACGCAGTGTTACTGCATCCTGACCGTTGTAGCGGGCTGTGAGTCCCTTGTTGTCAAAGGTGTCGCTGATACGAGCAACATCGCCGAGCCTGACAACCTGATCGGCATCACTTCTACGCAGGATTATGTCTTCCAGATCACGAGCCGAACTGACCTCGCCGACTGTCCGCAGCAGCATACTGCGGTTAGGGGTTATCAGTGATCCGCCGGGAACAGTGACGTTGCGAGCCTGCAGGGCCTGTACTACATGCTCAAGACCAAGCCCGATAGTCTCCAGTCGCTGCTGATCGGGTTCGACCAGAATGAGAGGGTCGCGCGAACCAACCAAATCAATACCTGATACCTCCCGTACCCCTTCGAGCCGGTCGGCAAGACGGCGAGCTGTCTGGTTAAGCTGTTCGTAGGGAACCTCTCCGTAGAGCACAACCTCTATCACGGGGAGAAAGTCATTGGAGCTGAATTCGGTTATCTGAGCCGAGGCTGTACCTTCGGGGAGCGACAACGCGTTGTAACGGTTCTGAGCCTCCTGAAATACTTGGTCAAACTCTCGCCGGGTTATCCCCTGATTGAACTCCAGGGTCACGGTAGCTACCCCGTCACCGGTCTGAGATCGCGTAGTAGACAGTTGATCAAGTCCCTGCATCGCGGTCTCGACCTTTGCGGTGACGGTTGTTTCGATATCCTCGGCACTGACTCCGGGATACGGGACCACTACATTAATAAAAAAGAAAGGTACCTCGGAAAACTGCTCTTGCGGCAGTCTGACAATACTGAGGGTACCGATGGCGAGAATCAGAATGGTTAGAATGTTGATTAAGACCGGATTGCGGACTGAAAGGGATCCTATGCTCATATCGGGTTACCTCATGTCCGCAGTGCTGCCGAGCACGGTAATATCTATCTTTGCATCATCCTCAATTGAACTGATTGCACTGGTAATAACAATTTCACCCGGTTCCACCCCGTCGCTTACCGCTGTACTTGACCCCCGTACCTGAATTACCGAAACCCGACGCTGCTGTTCAGTACCATTGTCGGCAATTAACACACGGTCTCGCTCCGGGCCATGCAGTGCTGCGGTTGGGATTATCAGCTGTTCGTATTCTGCTCCGTTACTTATCCGAACTGTCCCGGAAATACCCGATCGTGCCGGTGCGGGGCTGACGTCTGGTTCATCTGCCGGGTTGTCCCATTCGACAATCACCGGAAAGCTTCCGGTAGCCGGGTCGGTTCCGGCCCCGATTGATCGCACCCTGCCGGGGAATGGCTCGCTGCGAATACTTGGCAGAAAGACTTCAACAGGTGAACCGGGGGCTATTCTGGCGACCGAACGCTCTCCAGCACCGATCCGCATTTTCAGACGTGAGGTGTCGACCACCCGTGCAACACGGGCACCCGGGCTTAAGGAGTTGCCGACCGAGATTCCGGCCGCATAATCCGCAATGTATCCGCTTATAGGAGCTCGTATGGTGTGGTTCTCGTAAGACCGTAGGGCTTGTTCGCGTGCGCTTTCCGCTCCTGCTACTGCAGCTCTGGCCTGCGTCAGTTCAGCCTGACTGGATGAGCCGCGCTCGAGGCGTCGACGGACAGCTTCGTAGTCGAGTTGGACGGCTTCAAGCTGCTGTTCAGCCTGACGCAGTGCTGCGGCCTCGGCCCGATCATCGAACCGCAACATGGCATCGCCGGCGTGTACGGCCGAGCCGAGATCGAACAGCATTTCCTGTATTACTCCCTGAGTATTGCTGGTTATCTCTGCTTCCCGGATCCCGGCGGCGATCCCCGAGGCTTCAATGGCCTCGAAAAGAGACCCATATGCGATTTCGTACCCCTCCACTGCTATCGCAGCATCAGCGGAAGCAGTGTCTTGCGTAACCGTGGCGTCTGGTGAGGCTGATTGCGCGTACTGATCGCTGCAGCCGGCCAGGCTGAGGATGATCAGAACAGCTGCATATCTTGATATCGAAAGGTTCGGTCTCTTTATGCTCATATCGGGAATATAAAAAAAATGCTATACAAACGACCAGTCAGATTTCAGGCTTTTTGAAATCCCTTCCGGTCGGCGGCGTCGTGCCGCCTCCCTGCAGGCCGCCTGCGCGTGC
>CAZANF010000197.1:0-5615 GCA_964486425.1 uncultured Spirochaeta sp.
AGAAAAGCCGGCCGGGGAAAAACCGGCAGCCGACGAGAAGCCGGCAGCCCGGGAAAAGTCCTCCGGGGCGGAGGACTCCAAACAGGAAAAAACCGCCGCGAGCGGGGAAGCCGGACAGGGGCAGGCAGAGGCTCCGTCGGCTGTATCCGGCGGCAGGCAGGCTGCAGCCGACGTGCCCAACGGAGACCGCAGCATCAAGGCCAGTCCGCTGGCGCGCAAGCTGGCCGCTTCACGGAATATCGACCTGCGGCTGCTTGACGGCAGCGGCCCCGGCGGCCGGATTGTAAAGGCCGATGTGGAGAATGCCAATCCGGCACAGCTTGCACCCCAGGTGCAGCAGACCCCCTCCAGCGGAGGTGTCGCTGCCAGAGTCGCACCGGCCCTCGCAGACCGGGAAGAGCCGGTAGCCGGAAAACGCAAGGTGATTGCACGCCGTCTGAGTGAAAGCAAGTTCTCGGCCCCGCACTACTATCTGAAATCCACTGTAGAGATGGACTCGATGATTGCAGCCCGCAACATGCTCAACAAGGAGCTGCCGGCCAAGGTCGGGTTTAACGCCTTCATGATGAAGTTTGCTGCCGAAGCCCTGAAACGGCATCCCAATGTGAACGCCTCCTGGCAGGAAGACACGATCCGCTACTACGGCAGCATCGATATCGGGCTTGCGGTGGATCTTGGCAACGGGCTGATTACCCCGATTATCCGCAACTGCGGGGCCAAGGGTGTGACCCAGATTGATGATGAACTGAAGGTCCTGATCGAGAAGGCTCGCAACAATGCACTGCAGCCGGATGACTATACCGGTGCCACCTTCTCGATCTCCAATCTGGGGTCATTTGGAGTGGATGAGTTTACCGCGATAATCAATCCTCCCGGGGCCGCAATTCTGGCGCTGGGGCGCACACAGAAGACCCCGGTCGTCGGCGAAAACAACGAGATTCGGGTGGCCAGCACCATGACCATGAGCCTGTCCTGTGACCATCGGGTGATAGATGGAGCCCTTGGCGGCCGATTTATCCACGAGTTAAAGCAGATGATCGAATCACCGGTACGCGTACTGTTTTAAGGAGATATGCATGAGTGACAATCAAGAATATGACTATGACATAGTGATTATCGGGTCCGGCCCGGGCGGATATGTGGCAGCGATTCGCGCCGGTCAGCTGGGATTGAAGGCTGCGGTAATCGAGCGTGACAAGCCCGGCGGTGTGTGCCTCAATATCGGCTGCATACCCAGTAAATCCCTGATCCATCAGGCCGATGTTTTTCGCCACCGCAAGGATCTGACGGGAATGGGACTGAAGATAGACGAGTCCGGGTTTGATTACTCAACCGTGTTCAATAAATCCCGTCAGGCCGCCCAGCGACTGAGCAAGGGTGTGCAGGGGCTCATGAAGAAGAACAAGATTGAGTACGTGCAGGGCGAGGCGAAGGTCACCGGTGCTCATGAGGTAACCGTGGACGGCGACAGGAAGATTACCGGAAAGTCGATTATGATCGCTACCGGATCACGACCGCGCCAGATTCCCGGATTCGAGTTTGATGAAAAGCAGATACTTTCATCCACCGGCGCGTTAATGCTGGAGAAGCTCCCCAAGAGCCTGGTGATTATGGGTGCCGGGGCAATCGGCATGGAGTTCGCCTTTGTCATGAACTCATTCGGAGTTGAGGTGACGGTTGTTGAACTGCTGGACCGCATACTGCCGCTGGAGGACAAAGAGACCGCCGCGGTAATTGCCAAGGCCTTCGAGAAAGCCGGCATCACCATGCTCACCGGTACCAAGGCCACCGGCCTCAAGAAGGGGAAAACCCTGGAGATTACGGTTCAGGACACCGAAGGCAAGGAATCATCCCTCAAGGCAGAAAAGCTGCTGGTTGCCGTCGGACGGGCCCCGAATACCGAAAATCTGGGGCTTGAGGATATCGGTGTAACCCTGGACCGCGGATTTGTTCGTGTGGGCGATTATTACCGTACCTCGGTGGAGAGCATCTTTGCAATTGGTGATGTTGTCAGTTCCCCATTGCTGGCGCATGTCGCCAGCAAGGAAGGCGAGATCGCAGTAGAGCATCTTGCCGGACATCATCCCGAGCCCAGGCTTGACCCGCTGCTGATTCCCTCCGCCGTATACTGCGAGCCGCAGATCGGCAGCTTCGGCTATACCGAGGAGAAGGCCCAGGAAGCCGGGATTCCGCACAAGACGGCGGTGTTTCCGTATCGCGGAGCCGGCAAGGCAGTAGCGATTGAACAGCCGGAGGGTCTGGTGAAGCTGCTGTTTAACCCGGAAACCAAAGCCATAATCGGGGGGCATGTAGTCGGCAGCGCAGCTACCGAGCTGATCCACGAGATTCTGCTGGCGAAAAAGGCCGAGCTTCTGCCGGAGGATATCGCCACCATGGTGCATGCACATCCGACCATCAGCGAGGCGGTAATGGAGGCTGCTCGTACTGCCGAGGGCTGGGCCATTCATTTTTAAGGCAGAGCCCTGTTGTAACAGATCGACGTCGTATTCAGCTGCCGGCAATTTCTGCCGGCAGCTTTTTTATGGTAAAGCGGGGATGAGTGCGTTACACTGTCGTGAGTTATGCATATTAAAAATGTGGTGTCGGGCATTCTTTTCCTGTTGATTTCCACGGCGCTGTGGGCCGATCCTCCGCTGCGGATGGCGATATTCCGGCTGGAACCGTTTCTGACCGAAGCAGGTGAGAGCAAGAATCCCGGGGGAATTACCGTAGAGTACTGGCGTCAATATATAGCGCCGCGCATGGGGGTGGACATAGAGGTTGTAGGACCTTATCCTATCCGGCGTGTCGAGGAGATGCTGGAGCACGGCTTGGTGGATGTCGCTTCCCAGTTCACTCGCATACCAGATCGTGAGCACCGCTTTATCTTCTCGGAAACCCCGCTGACCGAGATTGATACCGGCATAGTGGTGCTCCGCGAGAGTCCCCTTACCTCGGTTGAGTCCGCAGAGGATCTCTTTGGCATGCAGATGGTATTTATAGAAGGTGCCTATATTCCGCCGATGCTGCTGCATGAGCAGATTGATATTCATCTGGTGCACAATGAAGACTTCCGCAGGCTGCAGCTGAATATGCTGCTGGCCGGCCGGGTGGATGCAATGCTGGATATTAATCTCGTCTCGCTGCGGCAGTACATACAGAAGAATGGTTATGCAGACAGGATACGAATTATTCCGCTGCCTTCCCCGTCGGTAGAGGTCTACAGTATGTTTCGGGATACCCCAAGGGGAAGGGAGCTGCAGCAGCGGTTTGATGCGGCAAATCGAATCGGGAGAGAGGAAGGAATTTTTCGCCGGCTCACCCGCGAGTACCTGCAGCGAATGGAGGACGGGACGCAATGAAACCGGACTTGATCCTCGGCAGCCTGCGGAAATCCCAGATTATTACCAGTGTCATTATTATTGTGGTGCAGTTTCTGCTGCTGCTGCTGATTTCCTGGAATGCGGTGAACGATAATGAGCAGAAGGCCTCCATTGCTGCGGATGAGATCGCGGTTATCCTCGCAGAACCCCTGTACAATGTCGACAATCAACAGGTCAAGCGGATAGCCGATGCCCTTGTCACCTCCGGCAGGATTTCCAGCCTGCATATCGAATCCTCGTTCGGCGAGATGATTTACCGTAATCAGACAGGAGAATCTTCACAGTGGATATCCCCCGAAACCCGGGATATCTCGTATCGCGACATTGATCTCGGTACGGTTACCATGCAATTCAGCGATGCCGAACTGTTATCTACCATTCAGCTGTTCGGCTCCGGGGTTGTGCTGCTAGTGGTAATCGTGCTTATTTTAAGCCTGTTCGCCAATGAGCTGTGGATCGGGCGCAGGGTGCGAAGGGTATTTACAAATCTTGCCGAAGGGATTAATCAAATTCCTGTATCAGGGTACACCTATCAGATTCCCAGGAGCGGGTATGATGATATTGATACCATAATCAACCTTACAAACGGGATGACATCCAAGGTGTACAGGAGCGATGCGGAACTTCGTGAGCTGAACAACAGCCTGGAGCAGCGGATTGTTGCACGGACCGCAGAGCTGGAGACCGCCCTTGTGGAGCAGAAGATGCTGCAGGATCGACTGATTGAGGCCGGCAAGCTTTCCACCCTCGGGCACCTCTCGGCCGGTATTGCACACGAACTGAATACCCCGTTGGGTGCTATAATCTCGTCAAGCCGAAATGTTGCCGAGTACATGGATACCTTGTGTGCCGGCGACCATATTCCCGAACGCGGAGATGCCCACAGCGATCTATTCAGTGACCGGGAACTGGAGCTGTTCACTACGCTGTATCACCTGGGGATGCTGCAAAGCCGGACCCTTAATATGCAAAATCCGACCAGGACCCTGAAACGTCAGGTTGCTGCCCGGCTGGATGCGGAGGGTGTGCCGAACAGGGCGAAAGCCGCCGTTTTACTGATCGAGCTCGGGGTCGGGGATGCCCTGGATGCCTTGCTGCCCCTGCTGCACACCCCTCGGAATCTTGAGGTGCTGGAGGCTGTATCCGCTCCGGTGGGGGCGCGGCTCATGGTGGAGATAATCACCGAATCCGGGCGCCGTGCCGCCGGGGTCGTGGATGCATTGCGCTCGTATGTATCGGAGGGGAGTACCAAAGGCCTTCAACGTGTGGATCTGAATGAAAGCATACGAAAGGTCCTGGCGCTCATGCATAACATACTAAAGCATGGGGTACAGCTGCAGACATCCTTTGCCGAGGATGTACAGGTCGGGGCCGACCCGGATAAACTCTCACAGGTGTGGATGAACCTGATTCGGAATGCAATACAGGCTATGAATCTTCGGGGAAGGCTGGAGATAGTTACGAATGTAACCGAAACGGAGGCTTGTGTATCATTCATTGATAACGGCAAGGGGATCCCGGCGGAGGATATCGACCGGATATTCGAAACCTTTTACACGACCAAGGAGCATGGTGAGGGTTTGGGGCTGGGTCTGGATATTTGCAGGCAGATAATTCAAACTTATAATGGCAGGATCACGGTATCATCCGTTCCGGGAAGAACAGAGTTCTGCGTGCTGCTGCCGGTATTCGATGCCGAGAAGGAGGATACGGGTGTCACAACAGGCAATACTATGCGTGGATGATGAGATGATTATCCTCATGGCAATGGTGCAGGAGTTAAAGCGGAATTTTGGGGATCGCTTCCAGTATGAACAGGAAACCAATGCCAAGGATGCCCTGCGTACCATAGATGAGCTGGCACAGGAAGGGGTAGAGGTAATAATCATACTCTCGGACTGGCTTATGCCGAATATGAAGGGCGATGAGTTTATCGATATCGTAAGTCAGCGGTATCCGCATATCAAAATGATTATGATAACCGGTCATGCCGACCAAGAGGTTATAGAAAAGGTAAAAAAGAATAGTACTGTTCTGTCGGTACTGGGAAAACCCTGGAGATCCGCAGAGCTGTCCGGGATTATCTCGAATTATCTGACGCAGAGAAACTGATTTCAGCGGCGGGTGAGCACCTCCTCCCAGCGAAATCCCTGACCGGCTGCCACAGGATGCCTAAGTCCCGCGCCGATCAGACGCTGCGCCCTGTCGGGAGGGACAGCGGGGTAAAGGATT
>CAZANF010000198.1:0-5590 GCA_964486425.1 uncultured Spirochaeta sp.
CCCCAACGTCTGTACCAACGTCCGCCGGCCGCATATTCAAATTACGCTTCGAATACGACCGGAGCGGCCTTACATCAGCGCAAGCAATTCCCTACCAGCCGCGCCGGATAACCCGGCTGGCAATTCGTCCGCTGCCGCAAGACGTGCCCCTGCACCAGTTATATCCCCTGAAATACCGCAGTCGCTCCCTACTGGACGCAGCCGGTTCAGGACTGCAGGCGACAGAGGGTGTTGTTCTGCGCTATAATACATGGATAACCGATGCGGGACATGCCTCGCTTGCTTTCCGGCAGGGAAATACCTGGTTTACACCAGATACCCCGCTGCTGCCGGGCACAACGAGGACCCGGCTGCTGCGAGAGGGGAAACTGTCTGCAAGACGCATTACCACAACCTGTCTGCAGCAGTTCAGTGAGGTATGCATATTCAATGCCATGCTTGCTTTCGGCGAACAGCGGCTGCCGATCTCAGCGCTATACTATGATGATGACTGGAGTTACCAAAATGATTGAACCTAGGATTTTAAAGGGTTTTCGCGACATGATGCCGCAGGATGAGAGACTGCGTTTGCAGCTGCAGCATACCTTGCAGAACACATTTCAGAGCTACGGATTCGTACCGATCGACACACCCATGCTGGAGTATACCGAGATTCTGCTGGGCAAGGGCGGAGGAGAGACCGACAAGCAAATCTATCGCTTCGAGGATCATGGCGGGAGGGATGTAGCGCTGCGTTTTGACCTTACCGTACCATTCGCCCGCTGTATGGCGGCCCACAGTAATGAGCTGCCCCTGCCCTTCAAGCGTTTTCACATGGCGAAAGTTTTTCGCGGTGAGAATACGCAGCGCGGACGTTACCGCGAGTTCACACAGTGTGATTTCGATATTGTGGGGGTTGACTCTACCTCTGCAGATTTTGAAATTCTCTATATGATGGCTGATTCCTTTGCTGCCCTCGGAATACAGGAGATAAGCCTGCGCGTGTCCCACCGGGGACTGTTCAATCTCCTGCTGGAAAAGAACAGCATAAGCCGATACACCGCCGATGTGCTGCGATTAGTCGATAAACTGCGAAAGATAGGCGCCGACAAGGTACATGAAGGGCTGAATGAGCTCGTCGGGCAGCAGGCCGCCGCGGATATTCTGGACTTCATACAGCCCCGGGAAGACAATCACAGCACATTACAAAATATGATTCGCCTGAGCGGTGGGGAATCAGAGGCTTCAGCTCGACTGGCAGGGGTTATGGAACTGGCGGAGAATACCAGCATTCCGGCAACGGTAGTTATAGACCCGTCAATAACCCGTGGACTTGATTATTATACCGGCATTGTGTTCGAGACATTTCTCAGCGAGCTCCCGCAGATAGGCTCGGTATGCTCGGGGGGCCGGTATAACGATCTGGCCGGACTGTATACCAAACAGCAGCTGCCGGGAGTCGGGGCCTCAATTGGTCTCGACCGCCTTCTCGCCGGGCTGGAGGAACTCTCCCGTCTGCCGAAGCTCGGCCCCGAAACGCAAGTACTGGTGCTGTGCATGCAGGAAAGCTGTTTGTCGGCATACCACCGTACCGCCGCATTGCTGCGAAAGGACGGCTGGCGGGTGGAGGTCTATCCGGAACCGAAAAAACTGCCGAAGCAGTTCGCCTTTGCCGAAAAACGCGGGATTCCGCTGGGAATAATTATCGGACCGGACGAAATGGAAGCCGGCACCGCCAACCTGAAAAACCTGCAAACGCGAAAGAGTCTCGATGCAGTTCCTATGCACCAGCTTTCCCAACAGCTGCAGGCACTCTCCCGGGAGGATATAAATGGATTATAGAAAACTCCCTGTTTACGATCAGCGCAGTCGCATTCTGGATGCATTGCAGGATCACCAGGTTATTGTCGTGGAAAGTCCAACCGGATCCGGAAAAACGACCCAGCTTCCGGTAATCCTGCATGAAGCCGGGTATACCAAACGGGGCATGGTCGGGGTTACCCAACCCAGACGGATCGCGGCAGTGACTGTAAGCGAATTCATCCGTAATCAGCTGCAGCCGAAGGACCCCGATTTCATTGCCTACAAGATGCGCTTTGAGGATCATACCACCCCGGCTACACATCTGAAAATCATGACCGACGGTACCCTGCTGCAGGAGATCAAGAACGATACAACCCTGCAGCAGTATTCGGTTATCGTAGTCGACGAGGCACATGAACGCAGTCTGACCATCGATTTTATCCTTGGGCTGCTCAAGCGTGTCCTGGAGGAACGCCCCGAGTTCCGCGTGATTATCTCCTCGGCCACCATCAATGCCGAGATATTCTCCGAATATTTTAACAAATGCCCGGTTATTCGCATTGAAACCAGAACCTATCCTGTCCAGACCATCTATAATCCCCCCCCGACCGAGGAGGGATACGACGGAATCATCACTCGTATTGCCGATGTTGTCGGCCGGATAGTGGAGAACAAGGAAACCGGTGATATTCTTATCTTCGCCAGTGGCGAGAAACTCATCAAGGATACCATACGGCAGCTGGAACTCATGCCTTATCGCCGCAAGCTGCAGATCATGCCGCTGTACGGGCGTCTAAGCAAAGAAGAACAGGAGAGTGTGTTCCCTCCGGCCCCGAAGAATAAAATCAAGGTCGTTATCGCAACCAATATCGCTGAAACAAGCGTGACCATTCATGGTATTACCTCGGTAATCGACACCGGTCTATCGAAGACCAACTACTACAACCCCCGCACCTTCACCTCTTCGCTTGTCGAGGGAGCAATCTCGCGCGCATCAGCCAATCAGCGAAAGGGCCGTGCCGGACGTACCCAGCCGGGGACATGCTACCGACTGTATTCCCGGGATGATTTCGAGGCCCGCCCGCTGTTCACCAAGGAAGAGATCTACCGAACCGACCTGAGCGAAGTGGTACTGCGAATGGCGGAGATCGGGATACGAAACTTCGAGGGATTCGATTTCATCAGCCCGCCGGGACAGCAGGGTATTGTCGGAGCGATCAATACCTTGCGTGATCTGCAGGCACTGGAAGACGATCATTCGTTATCAAAGATCGGCAAGCTCATGGCCCGATTTCCGCTGCTGCCGCGTCACTCCCGGATTGTAATTGCCGCAATTAATGACTACCCGGATGTCATGGATGAGGTATTAATCGGCACCTCCTTTCTAACCTGTTCAAATCCCTTCCTGCTGCCGGCAGGGGAAGAGGTTGCCGCACGCAAGGCCCATCACCGGTTTCAGGACAAGCGAGGGGACTTTTTATCGTATATTCGCCTGTTTCAGGGCTATCTTTCTGCAAAGGACCGAATCGCATTCTGTGAGAAAAACTATCTGGATCCGGAGGTTATGGCGGAAATTCGCAATGTAAAGGATCAGTTGGGTGAGATCGTAAGTGAAATCGGTGTACCGCTGGTCGGCGGAGGAAAACCGGAAGACTATCTATGTGCAATAAGTGCCGGTCTCATCCAGTTTGTCTGTGTCCGGGACGGTAAAAACCAGTACCGGAACCTCACCACAGACAGAATACAGATTCATCCGGGATCAATTATGTTCCGCTCTACCCCGCGATTTATCGTCGCCGGCGAGATAGTACGAACTACGCGCATGTGGGCTCGCTCAGTGTCTCCTCTTGAGCCGGATTTAATCCGGGCCATCCAGCCGAAACTGCTCGGTCAGCTGCAGGATTTGGAAAAGGGCCGAAAACCCAAGCCGGTATCAACCCAGAACGAGGTGGTAATCAAGGGACATACCTTCCCTGTTCGCAAGCAGAAAGGAGCCAAAAACATAGTCGAACTTCCATGGCATGAGCTTTCTGCTATCCTGCAGAAGAGACCGGATAAGCTGCCGCCGGAGCTTGCCAACCGCAAGGCAAGTATAATATTCCGGGACATGGAACTGTTCAGTCGTGAAAAGATTTCTACCATACTTACCCATGCGCGCTTTTTTGATCTGGAAAAGGATATTGTTTCTGCCTGGCCGGGACGCAAACAGTATACTATTGTAAATGGTCAATATCCCGAGATAGCCGATCAAATTCACCTCGTGCTCAAAATCACCAGAACAAAGAAGGGATCCAAGAATCTCGGGTTCATCACCCTCAAGACAAATGGAAATGGGCAATACTGGTTTACCGTACAGCGCTTCTATTTCTCGGCTATCGGCGAAAGCCTCGCCACGCTGGAGGTATTGCTGGATGAACTGCCGGAGGATACCGATCCGAAGGCCATAAAATCCGTGAACAAGGCATACCGTCGACTCTTAAGCATGTACGAAACATAAGCCGCAGCTACCTGCGCTTATCGATTTCGAAACACCGCTGTCTTCGTTTACTGGTTTGAGACACCGCTGCCTGCAGCACCCTGCCGGGGCGGTGTCTCGGCAGGTTACAGTTGAATGCCGTCCTGCAAGGAGTCCAGAACCAGCGACTCTTCCACTACCCTCTGCTCAGTCTCACCCAGTCCCCGCTGCAGCACAAATCGTACCCTGCCGCCGCGTTTCTTCTTGTCGGCCCGCATGGCGATAAGCAGATCTTCCGGACTGACTCCGGGCGGCAGTGAAATGCGAACAGGAAACCCCAACTGCTCTGCCAGGTACTGAACCTCTTTTCGATAGTCACCAGGTGTAATGCCCAGGATCTCACCCAGCCGCAATGCACAGAGTATTCCCCAGACTACCAGAGTGCCATGCGGCATTTGCCCGAATCCAAGTACGGATTCGGCAGCATGGCCGTACGTATGACCAAGGTTCAGGAACGCCCGCTGACCAGTCTCCCTGAAATCTGCAGCTACAATATCACCTTTTATGGTTAACGATTGCTCGATTACCTGCAGCCAAAGAGATCGGACGGATTTCCATTGGGAATCAGAACCGCGATCGGACTGCATCAATTCAAGTCCATGGCGCTTGAGCATGTCCCATAATCCGCCGGACTGCAGCAATGCGGATTTAAATACCTCCCCCATTCCGCTCAGAAGTTCTTCGTCCGGGAGGCTGCGCAAAAAATCCGGCTGAATAATCAGTTCCCTGGCAGGATGAAAGGTACCAACCATGTTTTTGTAGCCGCCGAAATTTATGCCGGTTTTTCCGCCGAAGGCAGCATCAACCATAGCAAGTAATGTTGTCGGCATAAGTATGCAATCAATACCGCGCATGTAGATGGAGGCAGCGAATGCAGCCATATCACACAACACCCCTCCGCCAATGCCCACCAATCGTCCATCTCTGGCAACCCCGTTTTCGAGCAGCAGGGTCAGGATCTGCGAGACACTATCCCATTGTTTTGTAGTTTCATCCGCCGTTAATAGCAACTTTGCTTTGCTATCGATTGTATCTACGGGGATTCCATGAATTTCCTGAGTCATAACGATAGTACGGTCAATTATCACCGCATCTGCCTGTATATCAGCGATTTCCGTACTGTCGAAATGAACCAGAGTCCGATAATTGTCCACCTTCAACTCCATCCGGAAACTATAGGGCTTTCAGAAAAAAAAAGCCATAGCAGGCTTTTCACAGGTATTTGGAGGATTTCTTGAGTGGCAGCAAAACGACACCCGAAAATCACGCAACTACATACTGCCGCGGTAAATC
>CAZANF010000199.1:0-5562 GCA_964486425.1 uncultured Spirochaeta sp.
CAGATAATCGAAGCGTATTTTTTTGGTAAGATGCTCCCGGACAAATGGTTCGAACAGCTCGATAGGATTTACCAGCGGTGCCAGCTTTCGGATAAGCCCGTCAAGCAGCAGCAGGGTTTTGGTAAACAGCAGCAAGCTTGGGGGAACCCTGAGTCCGCGGGAAATGACTACCTGAATCAGTTCGGTGAAGAGCTTTTCGGTCTCTAGTTCCTTCAGCTCGGTATCAACATAGCGATAGAGTATATCATAGACATCATCTTCAATATGCTCGCGGAGGAGGTGCTCCGGTGCCGCCGTAATGCGTAACAGAGCCTCCGATAGTTGTGCGGCGTCCTTGTTTACAATTCCGACCAGCATTGAGGTCAAGTAGCGGGTATCCCGCGGTCGAAGTTCACTTACCAGACCGAAGTCCATGAATCCGATCGTTGAATCCTGCATTATGAGAATGTTGCCGGGGTGGGGATCAGCGTGAAAAAATCCATGCAGATATATCTGTTCCATCATGAGCTGCGTCATGGTGCGGGCGATTTTCTCCTTGTCGGCAACGAATTCCTCGCCCCGCAGTACCCGGTTCAGTTTTGTACCTCGCATGTACTCCATAGTGAGGACATCCTTGGTGCTCAAATCCTTGAAGACCTGAGGTATGTGAATACGCTCGCGGGTGGGATACATGGAATGGAAGCGTTGAATGCTCTGCAGTTCATGCCGGAAATCAATTTCCTCCAGCAGACGGGTTTTAAACTCCTCAACAAGCTGTACAGGCTGAAAGTATACTGTTTCAGGTATATAACGTTCGACCAGGTGAGCCAGTGCAGAGAGGATGTCAAGATCAATGGACATGTTGTCCCATATATTAGGCCGCTGCACCTTTGCTACGGCATGAACCCCGCTGAAGAGGGTTACCCTGTGTACCTGGGCTATCGAGGCTGAGGCAATCGGCTCCTCGTCTATGTGCTTGTATACCTGATTCAACGGCCTTCCGAACTCTCTCTCGATAGTTTCAGCAATAAAGTGAAACGGGACCGGATAGGCATCGTCCTGCAGGGTAGCAAGCTCGCGCAGCAGCGTCGGGGGAACAATGTCGGGACGATTGCTTAACAGCTGTCCGAGCTTGATAAAGGTAGGGCCAAGCTCCTCCAGGGCCATTCGGATCAGCTGCTCCTGCGGGGTATCATCCGGCGGGGAGTGGCCGTCTCGTGCAATCAAGCGGCGGATAAAGCGGAACCGGCGGTCCAGCCGCATCGTAGTCAAATAATCAGTAAAACCATAGCGTATAAGAATCCCGGTGATCTCCTGGAAACGCCGGGTATGATCAATAGTCTGCTTAAGAATTCCTGCATGCTTTCGGGACATATATCCAGTATACAAACCAGAAAGGGTTTTGTGGGAATCAATCGCAACTTTTAGGAACACCATTGTGAAAACCCGGTGTTATACAGGGTGAAGATGTCTATAAGGAGAGAACAATGAAAAAAACAGCACTATTTGCGGTAGCCGGGTTACTGATGTCCTCCGCAGTCTTTGGATTAGGCGGAGGAGGTATCTATTGGGGTGAAAGCACAATTGTTCCAAGGTCGATTATTGATGCTGATTTAAGGAATACCGATGCTCAGTTTACCTACACCGGCGGCTACGGCTACGGGGTGGACAGCTATGGACAGCGCACCGGCGGATTCGGGGTTATTATCAGCTCCAGCGAGTCATCTCCCGAGGAGCTTTTTGGTGCATTCGGCGGCGGTATAACCGGAACCCAAATGCGTATGGGGCCGGTTACGGCAAGCCTGAATCTTATGATGGGAATCGGAGGATTCGGCGGCAGCATGGTGCCTCGCGGTGGCGGGCTGTCCATTCTCGGCGAAGCCAATGCCGAGATAGGGGTCAGGGTTCTCGGATTCATGCAGGTGTCGCTGTTCGCCGGATTACAGGGTATAAGCCGTGTAGGCATGCCGCAGCGGATGTATGATTCGTTTGTATATGCGCCGGTAGTGGGTACGCGACTGACCTGGGGGTCATTCTGATCCGCTTCCCCGCTCCTATTGCAGAAGAAGCCTGTTTCAGGTATTCTAAGCTATGATTCTACCATTGGATTTATTGGAAGCTGCGGATGTAAATATGTATGAGCTGACCTCGGCGACTATTCGACGTGCGTATCAGCTCACTATGACCGGCGATGCGGAGTTGGCAAAGAATAATGGAAAGGTTGTGCCGACTGCCATCAAACAGATCCTGACGAAACAAGTTGCCTACCGTCTCGAAGAGTAGTCTGCCATGTATAATTCTTACCGGCCCGACCGGGGTCGGTAAGACCGATGCCTTGCAGATTATCCGCCGGATAGTGCAGGAGTCCTGCAGATGTCAGGCGGAAACGGTGTGTGCCGATGCCTTCCAGGCCTACAGGGGCCTGGATATCGGTACCGCCAAACCCTCGAAAGAAGATCTGCAGCGCAATCCATATCATCTAATCGATATTTTTGATCCTCACGAACAGTACTCCGCCGGACGTTTTTTTACGATGGCTGAAACTGCGTGCAGAGAGATAGCAGACAGAGGAAATATACCGGTACTTGAAGGCGGCTCGGTTTTCTATCTGTATACCTTCTTGACCGGTATGCCGGAATCCCCCCCCGCCTCAGCCGATATTCGCAAACAGGTCCGGCAAGAAGCGGCCGAAAAGGGAAATGCCTGGTTATTCAGGGAGTTGCAGCGCCTTGATCCGGTGTCGGCGGCGCGCATACCGGAGGGTGATACCTACCGGCTGAAAAGGGCTCTGGAGGTATGTCGGCAGAGCGGCAGGCCGGCGTCCTCATTCTCGGCCCCGGCTGAAATACGCGAAACCCTGCAGCCCCTGGTGCTGGGATTAATGCGTGAGAGAAGCGCTTTGTATGAGCGCATAGATGTGCGGGTGCAAAAGATGTTTGATGCCGGCTTGCCGGATGAGGTTGATTATCTTCGCCGCAGCGGATATTCGCCGTCTGATCCCGGTCTGCGGGCAATCGGATATCGTGAATTCTGGGATGAGAACGGAATTTTTCTGAAAAATCCCGCAGAGACAATGCGATTGATCCAGCGCAACACCCGCCGGCTGGCTAAGCGGCAGATTACCTTTCTGCAGCGTATCCCGCAGATAACACTGATTGCAGGGGACGACACCCGTACAATCGCCGCCAGAACAGCGGAGTTCTGTCAGGGTCTTGACGTAAGCCGGAGGAGATGATAATAATATCACCTCAATAAAGGAAATCTTTGCCTGAAGGGAGTGTATCCAGTGCCTTGTGGACGAAAACGAAAACGTAAGAAAATAGCTACACATAAGCGCAAGAAAAAACTGCGGAAGAATCGGCATAAGAAGAAGGGCAAATAGACCCGAGAATCTTATATACCGACAGCGTATCAAGCTGTTGTGTACTACTCAAGAAAGAAGGCTGAAGCTCAACCTCGTATGAGGATTGGACTCCAGCCTTTTTTATCTTCCGGTCATGGTAGAAATCTCAACGCCTGTATGCTACACTGAGACTGCATCATGGAAACAGCACCTACCCGGATCATGGGAATAGTAAATCGAACGCCGGACTCATTTTATGCCGACAGCCGCTCGGCACTTCACTCTGTGGATGTCGGTGATGCGCTGCGCATGGTGGATGAAGGTGCGGATATACTCGACATCGGCGGAGAATCCTCCCGGCCGGGGAGTTCCTATGTTACGGCCGACGAGGAGATCCGGCGGGTCGTACCATTTATTTCTGCACTGCGCCGATGCAGCAAGGTTCCGATTTCAGTGGATACCCGAAAGGCGATTGTAGCTGAGTCTGCACTGGATGCCGGGGCGGATATCATAAACGATATCTCGGCACTGCGTGACGATCCGGATCTCGCCGTTCTCGCAGCTGAACGGGGGGTAACCGTGGTGCTCATGCACATGGCAGGCACCCCTGAAACCATGCAGCAGAATCCTCGCTATACCGATGTAGTTTCAGAGGTTGAATCCTTTTTGCTGGATGCCGCCGATCGCGCAGTTTCAGCCGGCATCGACCCCGGCAGGATAATTCTTGACCCGGGAATAGGATTCGGAAAGACCCTGAAGCATAATATCGCTCTGGTCCATGCAATTCCACGATTGCGGAGTCACGGCTTCCGCGTGCTGCTGGGACTGTCCAGGAAGGGTATGATAGGAGCAATTGTCGGAAGCGAGGAGTCTCCTGTGCCGGTTGAGGACCGACTTGCCGGAAGCGTTGTGGCAAATGTTATCGGAGCGCGTTTAGGTGCCGATATTGTACGTGTACACGATGTAGCGGCAACCCGACAGGGATTGGCCGCGGCACGAGCTCTGAAATGGGGAGAATACGGGGAGTTGGCATGAACCTGCTGCAGGATTTTTTTATCTTTCGAGTCATCATTCTTCCTGCACTGGATATCGCGCTGCTTTCTTTTTTGATATACAAGGGCTATCAAATTCTGGTGCAGACCAGGGCCGTGCAGCTGGTGAAGGGTGCTTTTTTTCTGGTCGCAATGTATGCAGTCGCGTTTTTTCTGAATCTTGAAACGGTGCTGCTGATTATAAATACCATTGCACCCAGCCTGGTAATCGGTATCGCAATAATTTTTCAGCCGGAGCTGAGGAAGATATTTACCAGAATTGGACAGGGGTCATTGTTCCCATTCTCGCGTCGGGCACGTCCGTACCCGATAGATCAGGTTGTATCTGCTGCCGAGACACTATCATACAGCGGACGCGGGGCATTGATAGTCTTCACTCGCAGTGTCGGCCAGAAAAATATCATCGAGAAAGGCACCTTGCTCAACGCCGAGATCAGCGCTGCATTGCTGGTAACCATATTTATGCATGATAATCCGCTGCATGACGGGGCCGTCGTTTTGCAGGGATCGACCCTGGTTGCTGCTTCATGTTTTCTGCCTATGTCCGAGCAGCTGGATATCCGGCGCAGTTTCGGTACACGGCATCGCGCCGCCCTTGGTCTGGCTGAGGAATCCGACGCTGTGGTCCTGCTTGTTTCCGAGGAAACAGGAGCGATGTCGCTAGCCTATGATGCGAACCTGTATTATGATCTCAGTGTCCCCGAGGTCTACAGCCGTCTGAAGGAATCCCTGAACCTGCAGGATATTGAGGAAAGCGAGGTAAGCCAGCTTGAATAATTCAGTCCTGGAACGAATCACCCATAATTGGCCTGCCAAGGTATTAAGTATAGCCGCCGCGTTTCTGCTTTTTTTCTTTACGAATATTTCTCAGCTCGAAGAGCGCTATGTGACGGTTCCCCTTGATGTGCAGCTCGACAGTAACATGGCATTATCCTCCGCGGCCCCCAGTACCGTCCGTATCGGGCTGCGCGGTGACTCCCAGCTGATCAGCACCCTCCGGGAGGAGGAGTTTTCTGCATATGTTGATTTCGGGGATGTCAGCGAGCCCGGGTTTGTACGTGCTCCGGTGCAGGTGCGTTCAATCGGTACTGCCCGGGAAAGTGATCCCCTGGAGATCCGGGTCGAGCCGGAAGAGGTCAGCCGGGAGGGGGAATAACGTCAGACTCGCAGAGTAGAGGGTGTTCCGAC
>CAZANF010000200.1:0-2698 GCA_964486425.1 uncultured Spirochaeta sp.
TCGATGCCACCACCGACGCCGCCTCCCCGGTCCTGATCTCGGTACATGCCATGCGTGCCCCGCATTACCGGTACGACCCTGCCTACACCGAGCCCGAGCCTTGGGATGCTCACAACTACTTCCATTTGCGCTACTCGGAACCGGTGAATATCGGTGGGCATGAGGCTGCCGGGGAAGGGCTTACAATCAATCAGCCGACTGCGGTAAATCTGCGGGCTATGGATGTTTTCGGCAATGACAGCCAATGGGGCGGCAATATAGACGGCAGCGGTACGGTGACTGTACAGGGGTTCTTTGCCTTTTCCGGTACTTTCGCCGGGGGATCTACAGACGGTAATCTGGTTACCCACAGCTTTTACCGGGGCGGTGATCTGAGCCCCAGTGGAACCCATGGGCTGTCTATTGTGGCAGCAGGGTATAGTGAGCCAGATGGAGGGGATCGCTACTGGCCGGGGTATATCAGCGAGAAAACCGATCCTGTCGGCGAGAATATTATTGTTGCTGCCAATACTTATATTACTGACAGCGAGGGGAATGTCCTGAATAATAGCAACTCCTACAGTATCCAGATAGCCGAGGGCTTTGATGTGACGCCGGCCGGGGTTGCGGTGGACGCAGTACTGCCGGGGGAGGGTACCCCGGGTGACACGACATTGCTTGGCTGGGACACCGATCCGCCTGCTTTTTCCTACTATATTAATAATGGAGCAGATCAGGATACGACCTTTTTCGAGATGGTTGCCAGTGCGGATGATACGACTAATCTGCTGGATGGGATAGATTTTCATATACTGGATAATTCAGATGATGCTTCGGGGTGGACTCCGGCGACTGATCACCCGAATGAAAATCCTCATGAGGGGATCCGAGATACCAGTTTCGATTCAATATACAATCCGGCAAGTGAATATTCGGCCTTTCGTATTGAGGAGTACGAGGTAGAGCCGTTGCGGAACGATCGTAATCAATCATTAGCCACGGTAGTGGATAATAATTTATTTTCCACAACGAGTATTAATGTCCAGGATGATTCCTACATGCGGCTGCAGATTAATCCTACGAATCAGCCATGGGGTCTGGTAACCGATTTATGGATGAGCTATGACCATACAGAGGCGCGAATCACCGATCTGGCGGGGAACCTGCTGCGGATGCCAAGCGGGTTTAACCGCATGCGCTTGATTGAGCGAACCCCGCCGAGGATTTCACTGGCTATCCTGCCGGCGGACAGCGATCGGTTGTTTGTGCGGTTCAATGAGCCGGTGTTCGGCTATGATTCGGCTTTGCGGGCGTTAGGGGCCGGTGATTTTGCGATCACCAGAATTGATGGGGGTGCGGCCGGGGTTTCGGTAACCGGGCTGGATGTAGTGCGGACCGGCCCTCCATTCAGCGGTGTGGACAGTGTTCTGGATGTGTACTTGAGACTGGATCGTGAGGTAACGGCTGAGGAGCTCTTCGAGCTGCAGATCGGGCCGGCGGCCGCGGACCGGATAATCGATCTTGTCGAGAATGCGATGCTCCCCGGACGGGTGAAGCGGATTACCGATATCGGCATCGGGGTTATGGAACCGGTGTATGCGGTCGACCGGATTCGCGAGATTGAGCCTGATACCCGTACCCCTGCGGTAACGCAGTTCGACGGAAGTGAGAGCATGGCTCCGAGCCGCATCACTCTGCAGTCGCGGCTGGCGGACGGTGTTGCGCCGAATCTTCCGATAAGCCTGTTCTGGGCGGTGGATGCCCCGCAGCAGCTGCGTTACGGCACCCGCAATGAATTATGGCTTCCGGTGGTGCAGTCCGGATTCAACAGCTTTCCGCTGGGAACAGCCGTGAGTCAGACCCCGTTTGCCCGCAACGGTCAGCTCTTCAGTTTCCGGATTGATAATTCGCAGCTGAACGACGGGACTGAATTGAGCTTTCTGTTTCGGGTTGACCATATGTTTGCTGTCCGGCTGCTGGATGATTCCGATTATCTGGCATTGGCTCCATGGAGCGTAGGGTTGCGAGCTCCTGTGGAACAGCGCAGCGGGGTCACTATCCTCAATAACGTGATTAATCCCGACAGGGGGGAGAATGTGATTCTGCAATATCGACTTGCTGACCCGGGGAATACCACCATTCAGGTATTCAACCTGGCCGGTGACCTGATCCGTGTGCTGCACAGAGGACCGCAGGGATCAGGCCAGCATATGACGACCTGGGACGGAACCAATATGGGCGGCAGACCGGTGGCGCGCGGGATCTACTTTATCCGCGTGGTTGCTCCCGGGGTAGATGAATACCGTCGAGTGATGGTGGTGAGATAATCCCTGGTTCCTGATATCTTCGTGAATCCCTACGGGATAAACTCAAGTCGCGGGTTGCGGATGAGAAAACTCCCTATGTCAATAGTCCGTTCAAAGTCTGTCGGGTCGTTCGCATATATACGAATCTCCAGGGCCTGGTCATCCGGTGAAAGACCGGAGGGAATTTGCAGATCCGGGAAGTCGAAGCTGATGGTCGACCAGTCTGCCGCGTTGCTCCAGTCAGGCAGATCGTGTCCAACAGGGGTGAGCCCGTCGGTGAAACCGGTGCTGCTTCCGACTGCAAAGGCCTCTACCGAGAATCTCCGTGCAGGAAAGCGGTTCGGTTCTTTGCCCGGATCGTTCAGGTCTGCAGTCGGATCCCGGCGAACCTCAAAGCTTAAGCGATATTCCCC
>CAZANF010000200.1:2798-5503 GCA_964486425.1 uncultured Spirochaeta sp.
GCTACATTGCTGTGGATACGCAGCACATTATGATTGATTTCAAGGCCTGTAGGCGCTGTCTGGGTCGCAAAGGAGGTGAAACCGGTTGTTGTCCAATCCCCGGACAGCCCTGTCTCAAAATCCCCGTTCGGCATGAGGTTGGGAACTTCCAGACGAGCCGCACCGGCACCCCCTGCGGCGGTCGCATCCTCGAACACCAGCAGATGCCCGCGCCCGCTGCCGGCAAGCAGCTGCCCAACGCCAGCCGTATCAGGGTCCTCGGCATCAGCAGTGGCGTCATACACAAACGGTTGCCAGGCCCAGTCGGCCTGGTCCCCGTCAAACGAGAAATCCTGCGCATCCTCCGGCAGTAGATTGACCCCGCGATATCCGGAAAACGGATCGCCGAAATCACAGCCGGCGGCTGTAACGAGTATCAGGAGTATCAATGTGATATAGTGAATTGCATGCACAATTCGAGGTTTCATGGTTTTAAATATAACGCATGCGTTCGGATTATACCATTGGATGTGACGTGCTGCTTGACGGCGGCAGAAAATACTACGAGATTTCTTTAGTGACGAACCCGAAATACTCACAGCTTATTTCCCCGCAGCGGCTATATACCTCACTATCGGATGACAGCGTACAGATAATTGATGTGCGGGATCGATCACGCTATGAGATGGGGCATATTCCGGGCGCGGTACATCTGCCGCCCTCTGCCCTGGAGGGTGAGGAGGTTGTGTCGGGAGGAGCGCTTGTTACCAGCCAGATGCGGGAGCCGCAGATCTGTGCGCAGGTGCTTTCCGCAGCGGGTATCTCGGATGTCCTGCCGATTGTTTTGTATGATCAGGGAGGGAGTTATCTCGCGGCCCGGATGTGGTGGATGCTTTCGGTGCTTGGGCACGGGCGCTGTGCGATTATAAACGGGGGATATGCTGCCTGGTCGGGTGATATGGCTGCTGTGGAATATGCGGAGAAGCAGCGGGACGAGACGGATTACATCCCGAATCCCCAGCTGCAGTATCGGGCCGATTTTTTTGATGTGCTGACGGTACAGGCTAATAACGGAGCAATTCTGTGTGACACCATGCCGCGGCGCCACTTCGAGCGGGGCAGCATTCCCGGCAGCATCAATCTTCCGTACAGCCGCCTGTTTGTGGGAAGGCCGGTGCCGACTATCCGGCGTGCCTTCGAGGCGGAGGCGGTATTTGCTGCCGGCGGTATTGAAAACGATGACCGGGTAATCTTTTTCTGCAGCACCGGTTACTGTGCCTCACTGGCTTTCTTCTGCGCCCGCCTGCTGGGTATGCAGCGTGTGGCAGTGTACGACGGCTCAATGGAGGACTGGACCGCCCGCGGCGGCCGGCTGGAGTAGGGATTGCCGCGCCCGGCTAATCACAGCGCCGGTCGATTACCGCGGCCTGAAACGGTAACTGCGGCGCGGAGCTCATAGTTTATTTCTTCAACAGCTCTTTAATCGCCTGCCCGAGGGTGTGTACCCGCTGGTAGCTCTGGTCGACCTGTTCGCCCCGGCGGGCGGTGGCCGGTCCGACGCAGGTGGTTATTCCCAGGTCCTTGGCGGCGGTCAGGCGCTTGGTCAGGTGCACGACCGGGCGTACCTCGCCTGCCAGGCTTATTTCGCCGGTGCAGGTGGTGTGGGCCGGGCAGGGTACGCCGGTTCGCGCAGAATACAGGGCAACCGCCAGGGCAAGATCAACAGCTACCTCCGAGATGCGGATCCCGCCGGCGACATTAATATAGATATCCTGATCCGAGAAGCGCAGGCCGAGGTGCTCCTGCAGCACGGCTGCTATGCGCGAGACGCGCCGCGGGTCGATGCGGTCGGAGTAGGTGCGGGCGGATCCCCCGGCGGCGGGCACGGTGAGGGCCTGGATTTCTACCATAAGCACACGAGAACCTTCATATACCGGTGTGGTGGTGATTCCGGCCGGCAGGGGGTCTTCACGCTGAACAAAGAAGAGTCCGGTGGGGTCGCTCACCGAGGTGAGGCCGTCGGCGCCCATGCTGAACAGCCCGATTTCATCGGTGGTGCCGAAGCGGTTTTTGGGGACACGCAGAAACCGCAGGTCATGCTCGGACTGTTCGAAATACAGGACGGCATCCACCATGTGCTCCAGAATTTTGGGGCCTGCAATAGTTCCTTCCTTGGTCACATGGGCGATAAACACCGCGGTGGCTTCATGCAGGCGGCACCATTCGGAGACCGCGAAGGCACAGCGCCGCAGCTGGGTCGGGGCGCCGGGGGGTGAGGCGGTTTCCTCATCCCACAGGGTCTGGATGGAGTCGATTATGAGCAGTTCAGGCTGCTCGGCATCCATTACCGCCAGGAGCTCGGACAGCGTGGTCTCGGTGCTCAGGCGGACGGAGCGGTCGCCGATGCCGAGCCGGTCGGCGCGGTTTTTAATCTGGCGCGGGGATTCCTCGCCGGCCAGGTACAGTACCCGACAGTCGACCAGTGCAGCGGTCTGCAGCATGAGGGTGGACTTGCCGATTCCCGGTTCCCCGCCGAGCAGCACGGTAGAGCCGTGAATCAAGCCGCCGCCGAGCACCCTGTCAAACTCGGGGTGTCCGGTGGAAAAGCGAATACCTTCACCGGCTTCAAGTTCATGCAGCGATTGTGCGGTAGGGTGTCCGGCGGGGTGTCCGGCAGGAGCCGAACCGGGGATGGACACGTCTTGTCCGCCTGCTCCGCGGCCCTG
>CAZANF010000201.1:0-5497 GCA_964486425.1 uncultured Spirochaeta sp.
GAATATTCCCGCAACAAGATAGCCTGCGAGGAACGCCTGGTGACCGAATACCGGAGGAATGGCTTTCCGATTACTATTATCCGGCCGTCGCATACCTATGATGCTACCCTGATCCCTCTGCACGGCGGGTACACCAACCTGCAGCGCATGAAGGAAGGGAAACCAATCGTTGTGCACGGCGACGGTACCTCATTGTGGACGCTTACGCATCATCGTGATTTTGCCGAGGGCCTGGTCGGGCTGTTGGGGAATCCGGCGGCAATAGGCGAGGCGATTCATATAACCTCGGATGAAGCCCTTACCTGGAATGCCATAGCCCGGCAGCTGGGCCGGAGTCTCGGGGTTGATGTTCAACTCGTGCATGTGCCATCTCAGGTTATCGCCCGCTATGACCAGGAATGGGGCGACGGGCTGCTGGGGGACAAGACGCATTCAATGATTTTTGATAATACGAAGGTGAAACGCCTGGTGCCTGGTTTTCAGGCTGTCATACCCTTCTGTCGGGGTGCGGAAGAGATAGTGAACTGGCACGAAGCCGATCCCTCCCGTCAGCAGGTGGATACGCAGCTTGATGCACTTATGGATCGGCTGATTGACAAAATCCGGACTATGCAGCCGTAGTTGTCAGAAGCGGTTGTTGTTTCCATGGTCCCGGATTTGACCACGAATGATTGTGCCGGAAAGACTGTTGTTGTTTCCATGCAGAATAACATCGCCGTTAATTCTCACCCTGCTGATGGTAACACCGTTACCGTGGATGGTAACATCGCCATCGATAATGCTGTTTTGTCCTCCCTGTCCGCGGATGGTAACCTGATTTGCGCGGATCGTCAGGTTACCGGAATAATTGGCGCTGTCTAATGTGAGGGTCTGGTTGTTGTCCAGGGGTGTTATTTGCGAGGTGCTGCGTACCGGTAATTCAATCGTTGCCCTCAGGCGGAAACCCGTGGCACATCCGGCAATTGCCAGGAGCAGCAAACCCAATGCTGCTGCCGTCCCCAATCTCTTAATCATAGTTTCTCCTGGTGGTAATATACTGATACCTGCCTGTTTCAGCAAATGTGAAGCGCGCTTGAGATACGGCCCGGAAGTTCGTATGTTATTATGCATTAGGAGGGAAGATTATGAGAACGATGAAACTGGGCCGGTCGGACTTGGATGTGCCGGTTATTGCTGTCGGCTGCATGCGGATCGACGGGATGCAGAAGTCCGATGTCGAGACCCTGATCAAGACATCCATGGAACATGGGGCGAACTTCTTTGATCACGCGGATATTTACGGAAACGGGGCATGCGAGGAGATCTTCGCCGATGCAATCGGTATGAACGACGATATCCGTGAAAAGATGATTCTGCAGTCCAAATGCGGCATCCGGCAGGGAATGTTCGATTTCTCCAAAGAGCATATCCTGAACTCTGTGGACGGCATCCTGCAGCGGCTGCGCACCGATTATCTTGATGTGCTGCTGCTTCATCGCCCCGATACCCTCATGGAACCGGAGGAGATAGCCGAGGCCTTTGATATTCTCTCCGAAAACGGCAAGGTGCGGCATTTCGGGGTTTCAAACCAGAACCCGGGACAGGTACAGCTGCTGCAGCGCTATGTCCGGCAGCCGATTGTAGCAAACCAGCTGCAGCTCAGCATCACCAATTCTACGATGATAACCTCAGGGTTTAATGTGAATATGCTGAATGATGCCGCTGTCAACCGTGATGAGGGCGTGCTGCATTTCTGCCGCTTGCACGATATTACTATTCAGCCGTGGTCGCCGTTTCAGTACGGGTTTTTTGACGGGGTATTCCTGAACAACGATAAATTTCCTGAATTGAATGCCAGGATAGATGAGATAGCCGAAAAATACGGGGTTTCGAACAATACAATTACGATAGCCTGGCTCTTGCGTCATCCAGCCGGCATGCAGCCCGTTACCGGGACCACCAAGGTCCATCGAATACTAGACTGCATTAAAGCCGCCGAGGTGCACTTAACCCGTGAGGAATGGTATGCAATCTACCGTGCAGCGGGGAATGTTCTGCCCTAAGTCCCGGTTTCAGGATTCAGGCCGTTCCAGTACCGGGAGCTGTTCAAGCAGCTCGAATGCTATGCTGGTTATGTACCACTGATCATCACGGTATTCCAGCTGCAGGGTATCGCCTCTGCGAATGCGGTCTATATCCGGAGGGCGGATGGTTTGCTCCGGAGAATCCGGGCTGTCGGCAGGGGGCTGAAACGGCGACCACTTGATGAGCTCAACCCGATAGGTCCGGGTTGTGCCGCTATCCTCTATCCGTTCAATGGATACATCTGATATCCCGTAGACTACCTGCATTTGGCCTAATTCCGCGCCGTCAAGATACTCCTGCGGGGTAACGATGCCGTCGCCGAGAGAGTGGGCCATTTGTACTTTTTCGTTCAATGCTACGTGCAGAACCTCCCGGATTTCCCCGGAAGCTGCGCGCTCAGCGGTAATACCCTCCATAGTCTCGTGATCCAATGTGTTCAGGCTGGAGTAGTAGAGCTGCACGATCTCGGTCGAATCCAGGCTGGTGAAATCAAGTCCATTTTGATTCCCTCCGAGTCCTGATACCATGAAAAAGCCTGCTATGAGTGCGACTATCCCTGCGACTGCAAGCAGAGGCAAGCGGGAGTGAATACCTGCAGCCATATGAAACTTCAGATCGCGTTTCCGGCGTTCCCAGTTCAATCCGGCTGCGGGATTGATCGGGAACTGAATACGCCCATCATCGATTTTTGAAAATATCTCCGCGAACAAGGCATCCATATTCGACGGTTTGATACGATTGGCAGCGGGGCGTTTGATGCCGGTAGTTATCCAGTGCGAGGCCTCCGGCGACAGTGCCGGTTGAAAATACAGCGGAGATATCACCTCAACGGAGCTGAATACCGATGGGCCCTTTGTATCCCGCTGTTCGGGGTAGGGCTGTTCTCCGCACAGGATTGTGTACAACAGATAGGTTACCGCATAGGTTTTGGCTGAGGATGGGGTGCTGCAATCGGGATGCGACAGAACAGGATGCTGTGTATCCAGTTTTGCTGGTATGAAAAGGATACCGCCGGATTCAAGGAAAAACAGTGAATGAAACGTGATTTCCTGTGGAGATATGCTGTTCTGTTCGGCTACCGTTAACGCATTATAGAGCTCCTGAATCCGCCGTAGAGACTGAGATGGGGGAAGCTGCAGAACCGCAGACAACGGCATGCCCTCCAGGTAGTCGCCGATCAGGCATATTTCATTATCCAGTGTTTCCCACCCGCCGGGTTTCCAGGGGAAATACGAGTCTTCCTGGATAACATACCCTTCCGGCAGCTTGTCCTGATACAGTTTTCGAACCGCTTTGGATCCGCTGGGTATTCCCGTCCGGATTGCCAGATACCTTTTTCCTTCTTTCTCAAGCGATGTAAATATATCCTGCATTGCAGCCCCCCTGGTTCGGAATAATCCAAAATGATGCCATTCTATCCCATTGCGCGTTACAAGCTTTGATTGGACAATCCCTTCATGAAGCTAATGGCTGCCGGGAGGTTCTCCGGTGCGGTATTTTCCAGCAGTACAAGGACACCTGGTTTCCATTTTGCAATCAGCTGTATGGTTCTTTATATGCCGGAAAACGGGTGTTTGTCTGCCACTGGGTACGATATCAATTAAAACCCCAGGCATGCTGCAGACGTTTAATGAAAGAGGCAAGCTCCTGGGAACCCTGTTCGGTCTTGAGTGTGCTGTTACTCCAGGAGCAGCCCCGTCTGCCGGTTACTGAAGCAGGTGCAGTGCGAATCCACCGAGCTCCGGTTGCAGATAAATCGCTTTCAGTTTGCCGTTTACGTACTTTGCCGAGTCGTCTATCGCGGAGTAACCAAGCTGTGCGAGGAACGGAAGCGCTCTGTCGATTGAATGGGTGCGTATGGCGATATGGCCGTTCCGTCCGCGGTAGGGCTGCTTCATTATTTCTATGGCATCTGATGCAAAGTACGAAGAAGCTCCTTCTTTACTCGGTATCCCAAGCTGATTGAAGAATCCTGCGATCCCGGCGCCGTCCTGCTCATCCCGGGCATTGATGCCGACATGTGCAAATGAGAATCCATGCAGCAGCTGTACGGCGGTAATACAAAGTTTGCGGATTGTATCCCAGTCCTGGTTCTGTACGGCATTACCTGGAACCATCCAGCTGCCGCCAACCGCGAGCACATTCGGCAGTACTGCATAGTCGCTCAGATTACCGGCGTGGATCCCGCCGGTGGGAACGAACTTAACCTGTCCGAAGGGGCCTGCCAGTGCCTTGACCATAGCCGCACCGCCGGATGCCTCAGCGGGAAAGAATTTTAAGGTCTGTAATCCGTAACCGAGAGCGGCTTCGATTGCACTGGGATCATTTACTCCCGGAATAATCGGAATCTGTTGCTCCAGGCAGTATTCCACAACCGCAGGATTAAGCCCCGGACTGACAATAAACTGTGCCCCGGCGGCGACTGCCTGTTTTGCCAGTTCCAGATTGATAACCGTACCGGCTCCGGCAAGTACTTCCGGCACTTCGCTGCGGATCCGCGCAATACTTTCGCCTGCAGTACTGGTGCGAAAGGTGATCTCTGCGATAGGTATCCCGCCGCTCTGCAGGGCTTTGGCAAGTCCGGGTGCGGACTGTGCATCTTCAATCTTTACTACCGGTACAAGTCCGGTTTGATATATGGTGTCAAGCATGGTTTGAGACATGGTTCATACTCCTTGATATATAGTATATCGGAATCTGAAAAGATTTCAACTAAAAATGAAACAGTATTCCAAAAAACTTGACTTTGGGTACGTGCTGTGTATAATAGACTGTATAAGGAAGGACAACATGAAAAAAACAGTAACCTTCGGCGAAATTATGCTGCGGCTGAAATCGCCAGGTCATGAACGATTGTTTCAGTCTCCTGCCCTGGAAGCAACCTTCGGGGGAGGTGAGTCGAATGTTGCGGTTTCGCTAAGCTGTTTCGGCAGACAGACGAAATTTGTCAGCGTTGTGCCGGATAATCCGATTGGAAATAGCGCGCTTAACGAGCTTCGCAAGTTCGGTGTTGATATTTCGCCGGTAAAATATGCCGGTGGCAGACTGGGGATTTATTTTCTGGAAACGGGTGCGAATCAGCGTCCGAGCAAGGTTGTGTACGATCGCTAGGGTACCGGGATATTCCAGGCTAAACCGGGGGATTTTGATTGGTCTGCTATCTTCAGCGATGCCGAATGGTTTCATATCACCGGTATTACCCCTGCACTGTCGCAGAGCGCCGCGGATACTTCGTTTGAGGCGGTTGCTGCAGCCCGGAAAGCCGGTGTGTCCGTATCTATCGACCTGAATTACCGGAAAAAACTGTGGAAATACGGGGTTTCAGCCCCGCAGATTATGAGGGAACATGCGCAGTATGCGGATGTTCTGCGTGCCAATGAAGGGGATAGTAAGCATTTGCGGGGAAGTTCCGCCTGGGTTGTCGAAGTCACTC